>NZ_JAVJUO010000073.1:0-76394 GCF_040220555.1 Coleofasciculus sp. C1-SOL-03 | reverse complement strand
GTACAAAATTAGGTTCGGTCAAGCTAACTTCTAAAAGCCGAAACGCCCGATTTTTCGTTCTCACTCTTCCTTGTCTACTGGTCTACCTGTCTTCCTTGTCTTACCTCAACCCCAATCTTAAAAAACCTACCCTTATGAGCTCTCCCCCAGCCCCTCTCCCACGCCAGCCCTCACCCCCAGCCCCTCTCCCAAGCTTGGGAGAGGGGAGCAAGAGGGGAGCAAGAGCATCCGATCCCCCTTCTCCCATGCAAAAAAAGCGAAGCATCCGCTGTCATCCCCCGTGCAAAAAAAGCGAAGCATCCTCTGGTTTCCCCCATGAAACAAAAAGCGAAGCATCCTCTGGCTTCCCCCATGAAACAAAAAGCGAAGCATCCTCTGGCTTCCCCCAATTCCTGATCCGCTTTTTGACGCAGCGGAACAATTCGCAAAACGTATGGGGTTATCTCGGAATCAGCTTTATGCTATGGCACTTCAAGACTACTTGCAAGCGCATAAACAGGATCAGATTACTCAACAGCTAGATGCAGTCTATGGCGATGAAAGCAGCAGTCTTGATCCTCTGTTTGTCCAGCTACAAGCTCATACGTTATCTGAGGAAAATTGATGATGCAGCGAGGTGAAATTTTCGTCTAGAACAGATCTATTAGAAAAATTACGACATTTGGCGTAGGCTCAACCTTTTGACCTAGAGAGAAAATTTGATAAAATTTAACATAAGCGCAAAAACAGGGCATAGACAGAATCGCTAACTCATCAAGGGAGTGCATCAAAGCTTACAAGCGGTGCGTCAACATCTACGTGTATCAGTCTAAACCTGCAATCTTATTCCCTATTCACAAAAAATAAACAGTGAATCCTATTCTTTCAACGGATGGGAGAACTTAGCTAACGGGATTCTTCGTGATCAGCACAAAAAAGATATTGCTAAACGTTCGCGTTTGGCATGATATCACATGGCGGTGAACCAGGTTTCAAGGATTCAACCGACAAGGGTGTCATACTGCCAATTATTTATCCTCTGGCTTCATATCATGTCCGCCCAAATAACCGTAATATCCTTCCCTTCTGCCCTCTGCCTTCTGCCCTCTGCCTTGCCTCCACCTAAATGTGAGTATTCAACCGGACATAATATCACCCTTTAGCTTACTCAATAATTCCATGCTTATTGCTAATTTCAATAACAACCAAATACCGTCCCCCCAAGTCCTCATCGTCGATGATGAAGAAACTCAGCGACTATTGATGAGACGAGTGATAGAAAAGGAAGGATATCAGATTCTGGAAGCATCCGACGGTTTAGACTGTCTCAGAACTTGTAAACATACATCTCCAGATATTATTTTACTGGATGCAATGATGCCAGTGATGGATGGTTTTACCTGCTGCCAACAGCTCAAAAAAAATCCTAAAACCAGTCAAATTCCGGTACTCATGATTACCGCATTGGAGGACAAAAAATCGGTAAATCAAGCCTTTGAAGCCGGAGCAACTGACTATGTAACCAAACCCATTCATTGGCCCGTCCTG
This sequence comes from Coleofasciculus sp. C1-SOL-03, assembly GCF_040220555.1. Taxonomy (NCBI): domain Bacteria; kingdom Bacillati; phylum Cyanobacteriota; class Cyanophyceae; order Coleofasciculales; family Coleofasciculaceae; genus Coleofasciculus; species Coleofasciculus sp. C1-SOL-03. The sequence continues at coordinate 74,867 of NZ_JAVJUO010000073.1, read as the reverse complement.
CTGCAACGGGTGCGTCGCTTAATTGTACAATCCCAACTGTATATCCAACTGATTGAAAGTCAAGAGCGAACGGAACGGTTATTGCTGAATATCTTACCCGAACCGATTGCTCAACGGCTGAAACAGTCAGAAGGTGTGATTGCCGATTACTTTGAAAATGTCAGCGTTTTATTTGCGGATATGGTAGGATTTACTCAACTTTCTGCCCAAGTTAGCCCCAGAGAGTTAGCGAAACTGAATTCCATTTTTTCGGAGTTTGATCAATTAACTGAACAGTATGGATTGGAGAAAATTAAAACCATTGGTGATGGCTATATGGTTGCTGCTGGACTCCCCATTTCCCGTGATGACCACGCTGATGTAAGTTTAGAAATGGCACTGGCGATGCAGGAAGTAATGACTCAGTTCATGCAAAAAACAGGAAATCCGCTCAGTTTAAGAATTGGTATTCATACGGGTTCAGTTGTAGCGGGTGTGATTGGCACTAAAAAATTTAGCTATGACTTGTGGGGTGATACCGTTAACACCGCCAGCCGGATGGAACAACAGGGTTTATCCAACTGTATTCAGATTACAGAAGCGACGTACCAGCAGTTATCTCAGCAACATTTGTTTCGTGAACGCGGTATGATTGATATCAAAGGAAAAGGTCAAATGAAAACCTATATATTAGATTGCCAAACCTGTTTAAATAATCAGGGCAATTTAGTTCAAACTCCAATTGGCTCATGTTGAGCCGCTTAAAGTGAATGTCACTGACTTTAGAGTTTGTAGTAAGCGCTGTCTTCGCTTCTGGCACGCTTCGTGCCTACTACGAACCCAGCTTAAGTCAGAGCCATTCAGCTTAAATTTATCCAAGCATCAGTAAATAAGGACTTGACCATCATGGGATTAATTTTAATTACAGACGACGCTGCCTTTTCTCGGCGGATGATTAAGAAAGCCATCCAACAAAGTGGACACGAAACCCTAGAAGCGGCTAATGGTCGTGAATGTCTGGATCTACTAGCGAATCATACACCAGACTGTATTATTTCCGACTTATTAATGCCAGAAATGGATGGATTTGGTTTACTCAAAGAATTACGCGATCGCGGCTCAAAAATTCCGGTCATTATCCTCACTGCCGATATCCAGGAAACGGCGCGTCAGCACTGTGAAAGTTTAGGCGCATTTATGCTACTGAAAAAACCCCCAAAAGCGCCAGAAATTATCGAGGCAGTCACCCAAGCCCTGAGTACAAAAACAAACTAGGAGAACCTCAGCGTGGACTTAACTCATGACCAATTAGATGCCTTGAAAGAGCTAATTAATATTGGAGTGGGTCAGGCGGCGGGGATGTTGAGTGAAATGATAGACTATCATATCCGGTTGCAAATTCCAGAAGTGGAACTTTTACCTATTTTGGACATGCAAAATCAACAAAAACAACGCTTGGGTTCTGATCCCCTTTCTGCTGTAAAGTTGCCGTTTAGTGGTTCATTTACAGGAAATGCCCAGCTTATTTTTCCGACTGAAAGTGCTGCAATGTTAGTCTCAGTTCTCACGGGTGAAGATGTAGAAAGTCCTGATTTGGATTCTCTAAAAATTAGCACCCTCAGTGAAGTGGGGAATATTCTCCTCAATGGCGTTATGGGGTCAATTAGCAATATACTTGAGCAACAACTGGACTATGCGATTCCTTGCTATGAAGAAGAAGATATTGACCATCTTTTGTCCTTTAAAATTGGCTACAGTCAGGCTCATATTCTTTTAGCACGGACTCAGTTTGATATTGCAGAACTCCAAATTCAAGGCGATATTGTCCTATTTTTTGATGTCAGTTCATTTCAGTTGTTACTCAACGCGATCGCGGCGGTTGCGTAATCGACTAGGGATGCCCGAATGACATAAGACCAATGACATAAGTAGTCGGACAAAAGAAAACGGTACTGTATTAACTTTTGTCAATCACCCTCAAACCCTTACTGTTCCCTGTTCCCTGTTCCCTGTTCCCTGTTCCCTAATCTCCACCGCTAACTTTAATTGTGTCCACCGACTTAAGACCAATGACAAATAACAAACTCATCAAAAATCGTAAACCTGGACGCGCTGTTTTTTTTGAAGATCCCGAAGGTATCGAAAATCAGGAAACACAACAAAGTATTACCACTGAATCCAATCATTTACCAGCTAATGACCCTGATTCTGTCGATCCGCCCAGTGAACCATTGAACTCCGAACCCTCTCTAGAAACTGAACTCAGTTCCCAATCCTTACAAGAACTGAAACAAGCCCTAGCAGCGGTAAGAGATGGAGACTTTTCTGTTCGCCTTTCTGCTGATAACGGCTTCGGAGAATTGGCGACTATTTTTAATCAAATGGTAACGGTTAACCAAACCTTTACCACTGACCTAGTTAGCATGGGCAGAATGGTTGCCCAAGAGGGGAAAGTCAATAAGCAGTATTCTCGTCCAGAACTTCAAGGATCATGGCGGACTAATGTAGATACCGTTAATGAAATTATTAATAGCCTAGTTAACCCCACAATCGAGATTGCCCGAGTCCTCCATGCCGTTGCCAAAGGCGATTTATCCCAAAAAATTGCCTTAGAACTTGAAGGGAAGCCCTTAAAAGGACTCTTTCGCCGAATTAGCACGACGGTGAATAAAATGGTTGATCAACTGAATACCTTTGCCGTGGAAGTCAGCCAAGTTGCCCGTGATGTCGGCATCCAAGGAAAACTAGGCGGACAAGCTGAGGTGCAGGGGGTTTCCGGAATCTGGAAAGAACTCACCGATAACGTAAATTTGATGGCGAAAAATATCACCGATCAGGTACGCAGTATTACCACCGTGGCTACGGCGATTAGTGAGGGTGATTTTAGTGAAAAAATTACCGTTGAGGCACAGGGATAAATCTTAGCCTTAAAAGATACATTGAACCAAATGGTGGATCGCTTGAATGCAATTGTCACCGATATCACTCAAGTCAGCCAAGACGTTGGTGTCGAGGGAAAATTGGGCGGACAAGCCACAGTTGACGGCTTATCCGGTAGCTGGTTAAGTTTAACCGAGACTGTCAATTTTATGGCAGCACATCTAACCGAACAAGTCCGCAATATCGCCGCAGTTTCTACGGCTGTCGCCCAGGGAGATTTGTCCAAAAAAATTACTGTCGAGGCGAAGGGGGAAATTTTAGCCCTGAAAACAACACTCAATAGGATGGTGGATCAACTTAATACCTTTGCCGATGAAGTCACCCACTTAACTCAAGACGTTATCAATGGACAACTTGGGGGTCAAGCTGTAGTGGAAGGAGTTAACGGGACATGGAAAGAATTAACCGATAATGTTAACCTGATGGCAGTCAATCTGACCGATCAAGTGAAACAGATTGCCCAAGTTGCGATCGCACTCAGTAATGCTTCCGAACATCTGACGCTAGAAAGCCAAACCATGGGGGCGACAGCCGAGGAAACCTCCGTTCAAGCCACTACCGTTTCCACGGCTGCTGAACAAGTGAGTACCAATACCCAATCCGTCGCCATTGGCATGGAACAAATGCACGCCAGCATCAAAGAAATTGCCAAAAGTGCCGCCGAAGCCACCACCGTCGCCACCACCGCCGTCACCACCGCCGAAACCACCAATCAAACCATTGCACAACTCGGGGTAAGTAGTGCAGAAATTGGCAAAATTGTCAAGATGATTACCTCAATTGCCCAACAAACCAACCTTCTCGCCCTCAACGCCACCATAGAAGCCGCCCGTGCGGGAGAAGCGGGGAAAGGATTTGCCGTGGTTGCCAACGAGGTCAAAGAATTGGCAAAACAAACCGCCAATGCCACAGAAGACATTAGCCAGAAAGTCGAAGCCATACAAGGAGACACCAAGCATTCCGTGGATGCGATCGCCCAGATTACTACCATTATTCATCAAATCAACGATTTTCAGACCACGATTGCCAGTGCGGTGGAGGAACAAACCGCCACGACGAATGAAATTGCCCGTAACATCAACCAAGTTTCCATCGGTTCCCAAGAAATTGCTCGCAACATTACTGGCGTAGCGGATGCGGCGCAAAATACAGCCCAAAGTGCCAGCAACACTCAAAATTCAGCCCTAGAACTCTCAAAAACAGCATCGGAACTTCAACAACTTGTCGGGCAATTTCAATATTGAATTCCCTATTCCCCATTGCCCATTGCCCATTCCCTATTCCCTATTCCCTATTCCCCATTCCCCATTGCCCATTGCCCATTCCCCATTCCCCATTCCCTATTCCCCATTCCCTGTTCCCTAAAAAATGACCATTAATATCCTTGTTGTTGATGACTCGGTGCTAGCGCGGCGCATGATTAGTAATGTACTCGAAGCTGATCCCGCCCTTTGTGTCATCGGTGTCGCGGCGAATGGTAAAATCGCCCTGGCTAAACTTGCTCAAATAAAGCCAGATGTGGTGATATTAGATGTTGCCATGCCAGAAATGGATGGCTTGGAAACATTAGCCGCAATTCGCCAGCAGGATCAGCAGTTACCTGTAATTATGTATAGTGTTCTAACGGAACGCGGGGCGGCGGCTACGCTGGATGCACTGTCTCTGGGGGCGACGGATTATGTCACCAAGCCACAAACGAAAAGTAAACAGGAAGCCCTCGAACAGATTCAGAAACACCTGATTCCCAAAATTAAGGCATTTTGTGCAGATTCGCCCTCGACTCCGGTTAAACCGGGTGTAGAACCATTTCCAGCGACATCTCTACAGCGTCAAACCGTGACAGTCTCTAGTGTAAAGTCTCAGATTGAAATTTTAGCGATCGGCGTATCGACTGGAGGACCCAAAGCACTCGAGGCAATTTTACCCCAGTTTCCCGCTAATTTTCCCATACCCATTGTGATCGTACAGCACATGCCTCCTGTGTTTACCAGCCGTTTAGCTGAACGATTAGCGCAAAAATGCCAAATTAAAGTGGCTGAGGGTTATACATTGGGTCAATTAGAACCGGGGTTAGCGTGGATAGCACCAGGAGATTATCATCTGATTGTCGAGAGAAATGGTAAAGGTGTACAACTTCGCACCCATCAAGACGCGCCCGAAAACTCCTGTCGTCCGGCTGTTGATGTGCTATTTCGTTCTGTGGCTAAACTGTATGGGGCAAATACCTTAGCCATTATCTTAACCGGAATGGGGCAAGATGGACGTTTAGGCTGTGAATGTATTCGCCAAGTTGGGGGTCAGGTTTGGGTGCAGGATGAAGCCACCAGTGTTGTTTGGGGAATGCCAGGAATGGTGGCAAATTCAGGGTTAGCGGATAGGGTGATTCCGTTACCCGATATTGCGACTGAGATTATCCGTTGCGTTTAACTATTTAGAAGATGAGAATCAAAGGAATCGAGTGCGGTGTAGTGTCCTCAACCGACTGATCAACGGCTCACCTTTTTCTTTTTGGTTAGCCATAATCCTGTAGCAAATGCCATCAGTCCAGCTAAACTTCTAGGTTCGGGTACGGACACTGGATCACTTGGGCTAGGAATGTCGTCACTAATACTATCATCTGGCTGATCAGGAATCTCGTCACCCGGATCATCGGCAACATCATCATCACTAGGTAAGTTTTCATCAATGTCATCCGCCGGATTGTCTACAACTGGAGGCGTAGGAGGCTGCCAACTGGTTAGAATATCGTCGATCCAATTCGTGTACGATGACACACGGGTATCAAAGGAAAACTCGCCAAAGGAAGAATTTAGGGCATAGTCAATATCAGAAAAAGGAAAACGTAAACCAAAGGAAGTAATCCCCGCGATCGCGCCATCAATGAAGGTGGGTCCTCCAGAATCTCCTGGTGCTGAGTTCACTTCATTTAACCCCAAACCCAAGTCAGCATAATCATCGCCAAACCAATAACCAAATGCATCATTCGCGGAGAGTCCATTGTCAAAGTCGTAAGCTAATAAGGCATCAGTGACGTGATCTGAAATGAGATAATGTTGGTCAAACAAATCCCCGGAAGCATCATAACGGTTCTGACCGTGACGCTTCCTGTCAGACCACAATTCATCCCCAATGTTACCATTTCCAGTCCGACCATAACCCACTTTGTCGCCAATTTTACCGATTTCGTCGTTAGTCCGATAAATATCATAGCGATCGACTGTTTCTGGGGCAACATCAGTTAACTCTAAAATAGCAATATCATAGCCATTCAATAAATCACCAGTCCAGTCCTCATGAACAAAAATATCAGCAATGGAGAGGTTTAAATCACCTGTAGATAACTCAAACGTGGCTGTTCCATCCCAGATATCTAAACTCCCAAAATCATCAGTGAGGCAATGAGCCGCCGTGAGAATATGAGCGCCTGTTCCTAATAGTCCACCTGTGCAAGAAGTTCCCCAAAAACCCCCTAAAGAAAGTTGAGCGACGCCGTCATAGCCAGTTCCAGGAGACACAAGATAATCATCGGGATTACCTGCTGTCGTATAGAAGGGCTGAACTTGTGTCTGAATTGAGGTATTGTTTAAATTTACGGCTTTAGCAGGTTCGGTGATAACTAAAGGAGTGAGTAAACTTACTGCAGAGAGAAGAGTTAGAGACTTGAAGTTAGACAAAGTGAAAGTCATAGGTACACCAGAATGAAAGAGTCACGATTGAATGGTTCACTGTCATCTGTCTCTGAGGGATTGACCCTTATGCACTTTTTTCAGAGTTGTAATACCATTTCTCTGTAATCGTGCAACGAATAACCCCTCCGGGCTATCGCCGTCCCCCGCATAGAAAAAAGCGAAGCATCCTCTGGCTTCCCCCTTTTGAAGGGGGACGGGAGGGGGATCTAAAAAGGGAAGAGGGGGGTCTTTATAAAGTGCAGCATCATAGAGAATGGGTATAACGTATATTCATAACCTGGATGAAAATTTTCCCAACATGCATAAATTCCCACTGCTGAGAGAGATATACTAAAAAAGTATGGTTTGGGATCAAACTGGTGATAACTCAAATCGGGAAACGTTGGGGATGCATATTAGCAGGGGTTTTCGGCATCAGTGGGGTTCTCGCTGGCTGCGATACCGATGCTGTGGCTCAGATTACACCGGATACTAGCCTGGGAACTGAAAATTCCGTGGTTACCCCAAATGTGGATATCCAGGGACTTCCAGCCGATTTAATTGAAGGCGGGGCGACACGGGGCGCGGCGTTGTTTCACAGTTTCTCCGAGTTTAATGTTGGCGCGGGATTGCGGGTTTATTTTGCCAATCCGGTGGGGATTGAAACGATTTTCAGTCGGGTGACGGGGAGTGATGTCTCGGATATTTTGGGAACATTGGGAGTAGATGGGGGCGCTAGTTTATTTTTACTGAATCCCAATGGGATTATTTTTGGGGAGAATGCGCGGTTGGATATCGCGGGTTCGTTTGTGGGGAGTACAGCGAATTCTGTGGTGTTTGAGAATGGGGTGGAATTTAGCGCCACGAATCCAGAAGCACCACCAATATTAACGATTAATCTAACACCAGGATTGCAGTATGGGTCAAATTCAAACGGAAGGATTACTAATGCTGGGACGTTAGCAGTAGGGCAAGATTTGACCTTGGCGGCGGATAATCTGGATTTACAAGGTCAATTGGAGGCTGGGGACAATTTAACGCTTACGGCTAAAGATACGGTAACGATACGGGATACTGTAGCGAATCCCTTTATTGCCACGGCTGGAGGACAGTTGCTGGTTCAAGGGAATCAACTGATAGATATTTTTGCCTTGAATCATCCCGATAGTGGCTTGTTTTCGGGTGGAAATATGGTGTTGCGAAGTGCCAACACGGTAGGAGGCGATGCTCACTATTGGAGTGGGGGAAGTTTTGCGATTGAGCAGTTAGATGGGAGTTTAGGGGGGTTAGACAGTCCCAATGATCCCGTAATTCGTGCTAATCAAGATGTATTTCTCGACTCGTATACAGGTGCTTCCCTGCATATTTTTGCGGGTGGATTAGTTTTTATTCCGGGTACGGTGAGAATTACCGCTCCAGATACTACGGATTTTATTACGGAGGAGGTGACTTTATCTGATGGAATTACCCGGGTTTCTATCGATGGCAGTGTCGAACCCACATTAGATATCCGGGCAGGAATCGATTGGACAAAATTAGGCGGATTTCCGGGAAACACGGTGGAGGGAACTGTATTTCCGTTCTTAGGTTCCTTTTCTCCTGTTCCCAGTGCGGATATCATCATCGGTGAGATTATTGTTGGAGATCAGGGAAAAGTTTTTTTAACGAATCAATACCACCCCAATACATTAGACACCCCGTTTGGTGGCATTACTGTTGATTCTATTTCTACCCAGGCGGGTGACGTTGTATTCGATTCTAGAGGCGGCATTACTCTGGATGGTTTAATTGATACCTCTTCCTTTCCTATTGGTAGTGGTGGTGATGTCACCCTGAGAGCAAAGGGAGATATATTCATCACTTCTAGCTTCGCGATTAACACCCGTGGTGTCGCTGGGGGAGATGTTACCCTAAATAGTGATGGTGCAATTTCTATTGCTGGAAGTCTGATCACGACGGATAGCTCTTCTCCTGACTCAGAGGTATTCAATCCATCGGGGGACATTACTGTCACAGCTCAGTCACTTTCTTTGACTGAGGGGGCTACACTGTTAACCGGAAGTGGCAGCAATATCAATATTACTACTACCGATTTTGTCTCTTTAGATGGGTCAAGTAGTGATGAAGCTGGGAGCATTATAAATCAAATTTTGCTGGAAGAACAGGGAAATGGGGGTAATATTGAAATTACAACAAGGTTACTCTCAATTACCAATCGCTCTGGAATATTTGCCGCTACGATAAATAAAGGGAATACCAGTAATATAACAATTATCGCCACTGATGCCGTTTTGATTGATCGAGGTAGTTTTATTGATAACTCAGTGTTGTTGGGAGAGGGGAACGCTGGCAATATAGATATTACGACTAGTTCACTATTAGTTAGTGACGCATCTCTAATAAACGCCTCAACTCAAGGAAAAGGAAATGGAGGGAATGTAATCATAACAGCTACCGATTCTATCTATTTGGATTCCAGTAGAATAGGCAGTGTCGTCTCTGCCTTAGGAGAAGGTAATGGAGGGGATATTAATATCACAACTAATTCCCTCTCTTTGACTAATAGTGGCATAAATGCTTCAACTCAAGGAAAAGGAAATGCAGGTAACGTAATTATTAATGCCGCTGATTCTGTCTCTTTGGATGGCTCAAGCTTTATCGCCAGTGAAGTGACGTTGGTTGAGGCAGAAGGAGATGGAGGGGATATTAACATCACGGCGCGATCACTATCTCTGAGTGATGGTTCTTTACTTAGAACCAATACTTCAGGACAGGGAGATGCAGGTGATGTTCAGATTGTGGCTACTGATTTTATTTCCTTTGATGGAGCTAGTGGTGCAACCAGCGGGGTATTGTTTTTGGGAGCCCAAGGAGATGGGGGAGATATTAACATCACAGCGCGATCGCTGTTTCTGAGTGATGGTTCTGCACTAAGTGCTACAACTACTGCACAGGGAGATGCAGGTGATGTTCAGATTGTGGCGGCTGATTCCGTCTCCTTTGATGGAGCGAGTAGTGTCAGCAGTGGAGTGTTTTCTGGAGCACAAGGAGATGGGGGAGATATTAACATCACAGCGCGATCGCTGTTTCTGAGTGATGGTTCTGCTCTAAGTGCGACTACCGCTGCACGGGGAGATGCAGGTAACGTCAATATTATTGCCACTGATTCCGTTTCGTTGGATGGGGCGAGTAACATGTTCATTGACTCTCAAACTCAAATAGTAATGGGGGGATCTACGGGTATAGCCAGCGAAGTATTTTTCGGCGCACAAGGTAATGGTGGAGACGTCAACATCACCACAGGTTCGCTTTCTGTAACCAATGGCGCAGGAATAAGTACCCTTACTACTAGTCAGGGAAACGCAGGTAATATTAAGATTACGGCTAGGGATTCTGTCTCCTTTGATGGAGTTGCAAATATCTCCATCTTTGCTGACGATCAAGTGTTAATAGATAGTTTGGAAATCCTCAGCCGTGCAACGAGTGACGTATCACAACTAGCCGAAGGTAATGGAGGTGACATTGATATCACTACGGGTTCACTGTCTGTTACCAATGGCGCTAGAGTCAGTTCGGCTACGGATGGACGAGGAGACGCAGGTAGTATCTTTGTGCGGGAGGCTGATTCTGTAGTATTAGACAATAACAGCTTAATTTCAACCCAGGTGAATCAGGGCGCAGTTGCCCAGCAACCTAGTAACATTAATATCCAAACCCGGGAACTCTCTTTAACGAATCGTTCTCAAGTGACAGCGAGAACATCAGGACAAGGGGATGCAGGTAGTATTTTAGTCGGTGAGGCTCAAGACATTTTCCTCTCCAATAGCGACATTTCCACGGAATCAAATAGTGTGGGTGTAGCGGGAGATGTCACCTTGACAACGGAACAATTAGTTCTTGAAGATAACTCTCAGGTATCTGCGGCTACCGTATCCAGTCAAGGTGGAGGCATTACCTTACAAGGTTTAGACACCTTGCAAGTCAACAACAGCCTTATTTCGGCTTCTACACAAACAGGTACAGCCGGAAAATTGACGGTTAACGCGGCTGACTCTGTGCAACTGACAGGAGAAGGCGGTTTGTCTGTGGAAGCCACCAACGGCGGTACGGCTGGAGACTTAACCGTTACAACTCAGGAACTTCAGGTGAACGAGGGAGCGCAAGTTACCGTCAGCAGTCCCCAAGGACAAGCCGGGAATCTTACAATTGCAACGGATTCCATTGTCCTCAATCAAGGCACAATTTTTGCTGAAACCGGAATCAGTAGCGCACAAGGCGGTGCAAATATTACCCTGGACGATTTAAACCTGCTATTCCTAGAAAACGAAAGCCTGATTTCTGCTAGCGCCCTCGCCGACGCCAATGGCGGTAACGTGACGATTGATTCGACATTCATCATCGCCCTCCCTCCAACGGGTACAGAAGGAAGCGATATTATTGCCAATGCGGTGCAAGGAAACGGAGGGCGAGTTAGCGTTACCACTCAAGGACTATTTGATATCGAATTTCGACCCCAACGCACTCCCTTAAACGACATTACTGTTAGTTCCGAATTTGGACTCGATGGTGTCTTTGTGGAAAACCGACCCGATATTGACCCGAACCGAGGATTAACCGAATTAGAGAATAATTTTGTTGATGCAGAACGCCTGATTGACCGTTCCTGTAATGCGGGAGGTGCAGCGTTAGCCAGTAGCTTTATTTTCACAGGTCGCGGCGGTATTCCACCGAGCCCCCTGGATGTTCTGGAGAGTGACGTAATTGTCAGTAATTGGGTGAGTTTAGATGAAGAGACTCCAACCCAAACGCAACCAGAATCTGTCACATCCAATTCAAGTCAATCTCGGCAAATTATTGAAGCCCAAGGGTGGGTGAAATTGGCAAATGGGCAGATAATGTTAGTGGCTGAATCTCCTACAGTCACACCTCAAGTAAATTGGCAAAATACCACAGACTGTGACAATATTCCTGAATAAAGTAGTGATGAAGGTCGAGGTTATGATGACTCAAAGCTGGAAACATTGGTGGTGGACATTCGCCGGAATTGTTGGAATTGGCGGCGTTTTTGCGGGCTGGGATACGGCTGCTGTGGCTCAGATTACACCGGATACTAGCCTAGGAACTGAAAATTCCGTGGTTACGCCAAATCTGGATATCCAGGGACTTCCGGCGGATTTAATTGAAGGCGGAGCGACACGCGGCGCGGCGTTGTTCCACAGTTTCTCAGAGTTTAATGTTGGCGAGGGATTGCGGGTTTATTTCGCGAATCCGGTGGGGATTGAAACAATTTTTAGTCGGGTGACGGGGAGTGATGTCTCGGATATTTTGGGAACATTGGGAGTAGATGGGGGCGCTAGTTTATTTTTGTTGAATCCCAATGGGATTATTTTTGGAGAAAATGCGCGGTTGGATATCGCGGGTTCGTTTGTGGCGTCTACGGCGAATTCTGTGGTGTTTGAAAATGGGGTGGAATTTAGCGCCACGAATCCAGAAGCACCACCAATATTAACGATTAATCTAACACCGGGATTGCAGTATGGGTCGAATTCAAACGGACGAATTGCCAATGCTGGGAATTTAGCCGTGGGTGCAGGTGAAACCCTGAGTTTGTATGGCAATACGGTTACCAGCACAGGTAGACTGACAGCACCCGGAGGAACGGTACAAATATTAGGCGATCGCGTGGGATTGTTTGACAATGCTCAAATTGATGTCTCCAGCGATATGGGAGGCGGTACGGTATTGATTGGCATAGCCGAGGAAGCGAATAACTTATACATTCCATCGGTTACTCATGCGACTCGAACCTTTGTCAGCCCTGATACCATTATCAATGCGAATGGAATAGGCAATAGTGATGGCGGTAATGTATTAGTTTGGTCAGATGAAGTCACTCGTTTTTATGGCACGATTAGCGCCCGTGGGGGTGAAATGTCTGGCAATGGTGGATTTGTGGAGGTTTCGGGGAAAGACATTTTAGAGTTTGATGGATTAGTCGATACGACTGCCGCGAATGGAAGAACGGGAACACTACTCCTTGATCCGACAAATATCGAAGTTGTACTTTTTGCCAATGAAACCGATAATTTAAATGATGTTGATGGGTTTGCTGATCCAGATATCGGGGCTGATGGTGACACCAAAATTAATGCGACGGCGATTAACAATGCTGCGGCGGATGTTGTGCTTCAGGCGACCAATAATATTATTTTTAATGCCGCCGTTAGTATCCGACAATCTGGCATTGGACTTACCGCCCAAGCTGGCAACACGATTACCGTGAATCGACGCATTACCACGCCCGGTGGTGATATTCAATTAATCGGTGCCATAACCTCTAATAATGGTTCTATTTTCATCAACGACGATGTTCGCTCTCGTGGGGGAGATATCGTTCTCCAAGCTGGTGGGGATATCTTCGTTGAGGAGGCGACAGTCAATACCGAATCGGGGTTTTTCGGAGATTCGGGAGACATGACGATTGAGACAGGGCGGTTAATTCTTCAGAATAAGGGACAGGTAGACACCAGTACATTTGGATTGGGGAACGCGGGGAATCTGGATATCCGGGCGACTGAAATTGAAATGACTGCATCCGCGAACGCTTCATCTAATATTCTTACAGGTATTGGTGCAGCAACCAATCGAGGTTCCACTGGCAATGCGGGTAAGATTACCATTGAAACAGAACGGTTAACCGCTCGAAATGGCGCACAAATAATCGCACCAACATGGAGTTCTGGAAAGGCTGGAGAAATCATTATCAGAGCGTCGGAAATTGAACTAATTGGTGACTCGTCATTCAATGGTTTTCCGAGCGGAATTTTGGCTAACAATCCACCAGGAAGCACAGGAGCCAGTGGCAAGATAACGATTGAAACTGAACGATTAATTGCCCGTGATGGTGGAAGTGTTTCTGTTTCCACGTTTACGGGTGAAAATGGAGGGGAGCTAACTGTTCAAGCCTCTGAGATTGAATTAACCGGAACAGGCAAGATTTATCCCAGCGCTTTGTCGGCTCAAGCGCATCCAGGAGCAACTGGAAATGCTGGGCAAGTAACGATTGAAACGGATCAGTTAATTGCTGGCAATGGGGGGACTATCACAACGGCGTCAACGGCTGGCAATGGTGGAAATCAGACAATTAAAGCCACCGATTTTATCAACGTAGCCAATGGTGGGTCTCTAGTGGCTAACGCAGCGACAGGATTTGGTGGGACTATCTCGATTGAAACGAAAAATTTGACCCTTGAAAATGGGGGTATTATTAACACTAGCACGACGGGTCAAGGTAATGCTGGCAGTATTGCCGTTCGCCAATCCGAATCCGTTACGGTAGGCAAAGGAAGTGTGATATCAAGTCTATCGTTTGGTTCAGGAACAGGGGGTAATCTTTTAATTGAAACGGGAAATCTTACAATTCGTGATAGTGGTGGTGTGGTCACCAGTACGGCGGGTCAAGGGAGTGCGGGAAACCTAACAGTACAAGCCAAAGACTCGGTTAATGTAATCCGTGATGGTCTGTTATCAACAGGTACTCTCGGTACAGGATCGGGTGGAAACCTTTTAATCGAAACCCGAAGTTTAAATGTCCAAGACAAGGGTAAAGTTTTCAGTAGCAGTTTAGATGCAAGTACATTTGATTTGAACAGTCTTGACCCGAACCTTTATTCCCCTGATTTAATTGAACGAATTCGGAATAATGTTAATATAGCCGCTCAAGGAAATTTCACTCAAGGGGATTCAGGAAACTTGACTGTTATTGCCACAGACTCAGTAAATGTGGCGAAGAATGGAGTGATTTCGACACAAGGTCGGGGTGAAGCATCCGGTGGTAATTTAACCATAAATACCCAACAGTTAACGGTTGATAACGCTGGTGCGATCGTCACGGATACCTTCGGTTCGGGCAATTCAGGAAACTTAACCATTAATGCCAACGATACGGTCAATGTTATCGGTTTTGGCAGCGATATTACCACTCAAACTCGTCCCGACAGCACCGGAAACGGGGGAACTCTCACCATTACCACCGGACAATTAAGAATACAGGATGAAGCTGCTGTCTCATCGGGAACATTTGGTCAAGGATTGGGTGGAGACATTCAGTTGCAAGGGAATTCTCTGGAACTCGCCAATCGCGGACGTATTACCAGTCGCAGTGAGGGGTTAAACAATGCTGGCAATATTTTGATCCGTTTGAATGATGAGCTGCGATCGCGTCAAGGTCAAGTTGTGGCTACGTCCTTACAATTTGGTGGTGGTAATATCGATATCACGGCTCAAGATATCCTCCTGCGTAACAGCAGTTTAATTAGCACGAGTGTATTTGATAGTACAGGTGGCGGTGGTAATATTCAGATAAACTCTAATAGTTTTGTGGCTCTGGAGGACAGCGATATTCTAGCAAATGCTGATGCTGGACCCGGAGGCGATATTATTATTAACTCCTCAGTATTTCTGGCTGATTTGTTTTCGAGCGATCGGGCAATTCCAGTCGGTCGCAATCCTGGAGATTTAGATCGGTTTCGCCGTAATGGTGAGGTTGATATTTCGGTGGACTTTGCTCAGTTTTCTGGTAATCAGCCAGTTAATGTCGTTGATCTGGTCGAGAACGTGAATCGATTTCGCATTAATGAGCGCGTTGATATCTCCGCAGACTCTCAAACGGGTCGCGATGGTTCAGTTATCACTCCTGTACCTTTCTTTGGTCAAGGGTTAACCGCGCTACCGACTAATTTTGTTGATGCAGAACGCCTGATTGACCGTTCCTGTAATGCGGGGGGTGCAGCGTTAGCTAGTAGCTTTATTTTCACAGGGCGCGGCGGTATTCCACCGAGTCCTCTGGATGTTCTGGAGAGTGACGTGATTGTTAGTAATTGGGTGAGTTTAGATGAAGATACTCCAACCCAAACATATCCAGAATCTGTCACGCCCAATTCAAGTCAATCTCGGCAAATTATTGAAGCCCAAGGGTGGGTGAAATTGGCAAATGGGCAGATAATGTTGGTGGCTGAATCTCCTACAGTCACACCTCAAGGGAATTGGCAAAATATTACAGATTGTGGCAGTCCTGAATAAAAGTAGTGATCAAGGTCGAGGTTATGATGACTAAACTCTGGAAATATGGGTTATTGTGCTGGCTCAGTGGCATTATTTCTTTGTCAGGAACGGCGGCTGTGGCTCAGATTCAAGTCGATGATACTCTGGGGGCAGAACGCTCAATCGTGACACCGCTCGATGGGTTGGGTTTGCCCATTGATCTGATTGACCAAGGCGCACAACGAGGGACAAATTTATTCCATAGTTTCTTAGAGTTTAATGTTGATGCTAACCGAGGTGTTTATTTTTCTAGTCCCGATGGGATTGAGAATATTTTGGCGCGAGTAACCGGAATGAAGCCCTCTCAAATTCTGGGTACATTAGGTACGTTTGGGGCGGGAAGTCCTAATCTATTTTTGATTAATCCCAATGGAATTATCTTTGGGCAAAATGCCAAGCTGGATGTGGCAGGTTCCTTTGTGGCGACGACAGCGAATGGCGTGGGGTTAGGAGAAACTGGACGATTTAGCGCCTCGAAACCAGAAACCAGTACGTTACTCAGCATTAATCCCGATGTTTTCTTTTTTAACCAACTCTCACCTGAGGCAGAAATTGTTAACCGTTCAACCGCAACATTTCCAGTGTTGGGATTTTCTTTCAATAATGTCCCCCCAGAACGTGGACTTCAGGTTATCGATGGCAGGAGTTTGTTGTTAGTTGGCGGTAATGTCAGGTTAGAAGCGGGAGGGCGGTTAAATGCGTTAGGAGGGCGTATTGAATTAGGCGGATTAGGGGAACCCGGAACGGTAGGATTAGATGTAAATGGAGATAGTCTGAGGCTGAATTTTGCCCCTGATAGTCAGCTATCCGATGTCACATTAGCCGATGATGGGCGTGCGAGTGTGCGGGGTACAGGTGGCGGAAATATTGTTGTTAATGCCAATAATTTTACAGCGACAGAGGGTGGACGTTTAGTCACTGGGACGGAAGGTGCAGGCGATGGGGGAGATGTTATTGTTAATGCTAATACCTTTAGTCTTTCGGGTCAAAGCTCTACTATCGGAAGTGGTCTATACAATCAAGCTTTGCCGGGTAGCTCTGGCAATCTTGGCGATATCAGAATTAATGCTAAAACGATTAGCTTAATTGGTAATCTGGGCGAAGATTTGGGCGGGGAAACGGGTTTGTACAATGAGAGTTATAGTGACGGAAATGCGGGTAACATTTTTATTAATTCAGACTCTTTGAACGCTTCATTAAATTCGGGTGTTCGTGTGGGAACGTTTGATTCAGGTAATACGGGAGATGTGGTTGTCAATGTCAAGGATATCAATCTCTCCGATTCTAGCTTCATTGAATCAGCGACTGTGTTCAGTCAGGGGAATGCTGGTAACGTGACGATTAACACGGAAAAATTAGTAATCCGAGAGGGTTCAAATGTTGCCTCTGTATCTAGCGATGGAGGTTCGACAGGAACAGTGAGCGTGAATGCTTTAGAGTTGGTAGAATTAAGCGGAATATCTGCTGACGGACTGCCTAGTTCCTTGGTGACTAACAGTACAGGTAATGGAGAAACTGGTGATATAACGATTACGACTAAGCAGTTAGTTCTGCGAGATGGAACATTGGTATCGACTGACACTCTTGGCGCAAGCGATGCTGGTGATATCACGATAACTGCCTCAGAATCTGTCACGTTGAGTGGTACATCAACGGTTAATATTGGAACCCTTTCATTTGAGTTGGGCAGCGGAATAGTAGCTTCGACTGAGGGTTCTGGTGATGCTGGGAATATCACCATTTCAACAGGGACATTAACGGTGCAGGATGGTGGGAGCATCTCAGCGTTAACGGGTGATGGGAGTGGCGATGCCGGAAATTTAACTATTCGTGCAGCCAAAGTAGAAGTGAGTGGAGAATCAGCACCCGGAACATTTGATTCTAGTAGCAGCCGTTTATCTGTTCAGAGTAGCGGAACTGGAAATGCAGGAATTTTGACCCTTGAAACTGAACAGTTAATGATACGGGATGGAGGCAATATTTCTGCTTTAACAGTTGATGGAAGTGGCAATGGGGGTGTTATCAATATCCGTGCTAAAGACATTGAATTAATCGGTACAACAGCAGATGGTGTAGATGCCAGTGGATTATCCGCTGGTGTGGGTGAGGAGGCTACAGGAAATGGTGGCATTATAACCGTTGAAACGGAGCGGTTAACGGTACGAGATAGCGCCCAGATATCCTCCTCTACTTCTGGTAACGGCAATGCAGGTGCTGTGACTATTCAGGCTGAGGATATTGAACTGATTGGTGCGACAGCAAATGGTTCTAGTGGATTTTCAGCGAATGTTGGTGAAAATGCTACAGGTTCTGGGGGAAATGTAGTTGTTGAAACTGGGCGCTTAATCCTTCGGGATGGTGCTAAGATATCCTCCTCTACGGACGGGCAAGGTGATGCGGGTTCTGTAACTGTTCAGGCTGAGAATATTGAACTGATTGGGACGAGAACAGATGGTATATTGCCTAGTGAATTTTCGGTTGGTGTTAGTAAAGATACGACAGGAAATGGCGGAACTGTAACCGTTAAAACTGAGCGGTTAATAGTACGAGATGGCGCCCAAATATCCTCCTCTACGTTAGGTCAAGGTAATGCAGGTGCTGTGACTATTCAGGCTGAGGATATTGAACTGATTGGGACGAGAACAGATGGTATATTGCCTAGTGGATTTTCGGCTAGTGCGGTTGAAAGTACAGGAAATGGCGGAACTGTAACCGTTGAAACGGAACAGTTAATGGTACGAAATGGCGCCCAGATATCCTCTTCTACATTCGGTCAAGGTAATGCAGGTTCTATTACTGTTCGCGCTTCCGATATGGAACTAATTGGCACAAGTGAATCTAAATTTACCCGTGAAAGTGGCTTATCGACTCAGACGTTCGGTGCTGGCAATGGGGGAAATATAACGGTTGAAACAGAACGCCTAATTCTGCGGGATGGGGCAAAAATAGCATCGGGGACTGCTGTTGATCCTTTTGCCGAAGTAACTAATGTTGAAAGTGGTAGAGGAGGAACTATTCTCGTGACTGCTTCAGAATTCGTGGAACTAATTGGCACATCGTCCAACCCATCTCCTACTGCCACCAGTATATCCAGTGCAGTGGGTGTAAACAGTACGGGTACTGGGGGAGATGTCATTGTCAACACTGGGCGGTTGACTATCCGCGATGGGGCAGAACTATCAGCCGCTACCGCAGGTATTGGTGATGCGGGTTCTGTGAATGTTCACGCCACAAATGTGGAACTAATGGGTTCTTCATCTGATACTTTATTCCCCAGTCGCCTGTCGGCTGAAGCCCGTTTCCCAACGACCATTGGCAATGGGGGAAGTGTCACAGTTGAGACTGAGCAATTAACCCTTCGCGATCGCGCTCAAATCAATGTCAGTAATCAAGGCATCGGAAATGCAGGTATTCTCAATATTACCGCGAATACTCTGAATCTGGACAACCAAGGCACACTCACAGCAGAAACAAATGCAGGTGAGGGAGGTGACATTACCCTGCAAGTCCCGGAATTATTAATGATGCGCCGCAATAGCCTGATTTCGGCGGAGGCTCGTGGCGAAGGGAATAGCGGTAATATTGGGATCAATACTCAATTTGTGATTGCTATCCCAGAAGAAAATAGCGATATCATTGCTAGTGCTTTTCGAGGTGGTAATATTGAAATCACTGCTCAAGGTATCTTTGGTACAGAATTCCGAGAACGTCTTACCCCTTTAAGCGATATTACCGCCACGGGGACTGTCACCTTTAATTTGCCTGATGTTGATCCCAATCGCGGCTTATTGCAATTACCCACCGGGTTAGTTGACCCGACGAGACTGATTGACCGTTCCTGTAATGCGGGGGGTGCAGCGTTAGCTAGTAGCTTTATTTTCACAGGGCGCGGCGGTATTCCACCAAGTCCCCTGGATGTTCTGGAGAGTGATGCGATTGTCAGTAATTGGGTGAGTTTAGATGAAGAGATTCCAACCCAAACTTATCCAGAATCGGTAACTCCTAATTCAAGTCAACCTCGGCAAATTATTGAAGCCCAAGGGTGGGTTAAATTAGCAAATGGGCAGATAATTTTGGTAGCGGAATCTCCCACCGTAACACCTCAGGGGAATTGGCAAAACCCAAAGGGCTGTAAAATACCTGAATGAAAATTTCCTGATTAAAAACGTTAAAAATTTGATAAGCCTATGAGATTCATTAGTCCGAAAACTGACTTTGCATTCAAAAAAATATTTGGCTCCAATGAGAGTAAGGATATTCTTATTTCCTTTCTCAATGCCATGATATACTCGGGCAATTCGGTTATCCAAGATTTAGAAATTATCGACCCCTATAGTGCAGGTAGTGTAGTTGATTTAAAAGATAGTTATCTGGATGTTAAGGCAGTCTTGGAAGATCAAACGACTGTGATAATTGAGATGCAAATTTTGAATGTTGATGCGTTTGAGAAACGAATTATTTATAACTTGTGCAAAACCTACACGAATCAACTTAAGGCAGGACAAGGATATTCTTATCTCAATCCGGTTATCGCTTTAACTATCACTGATTTTAAACTGTTCCATTCAACGGATAAAGTCATTAATCGTTGTCACTTTCAGGAAGAATCTGGACAGTTCTCTTATCAAGAGCATGAGTTAAAGCTGGTGTTTGTGGAACTGCCCAAATTTACGAAGAAGCTGGAAAATTTGGAGACGGTGATCGATAAGTGGATTTATTTTATAAAAGAAGCACCAAATTTAGAAGTCATTCCTGACAATATGAGGGAAATACCAACGATAGAGAAAGCCCTAAATATAGCGAACCAAGCGAGTATGAGTGTTGAAGAATTGGAAAGAATACAAAAACAGGAAATGTTCTTGGAAGACAGACGAGGTGAGTTGAGTTTAGCGAAGAGGGAAGCAAGAGAAGAAGGACGCGAAGAAGGACGCGAAGAAGGGCGCGAAGAGGGACGAATAGAAGGTGAAAGAAGCTTGCTCTTGCGACAACTTAATCGCCGTTTTGGAGAACTCCCATCTGAGGCTGTCTCATCAATTGAAGCCTTGAGTTCTCAAGATTTAGAACGTTCAGCAGAAGCCGTGTGGAATGTCAATACCCTTGAGGATTTGCTCAACTGGCTGCAAAATAACTCTAACTAAGCCATAGCGCGGCTAACTGTGGTTACACTGCTGGGTAAACCCCCTGTGATTGAGATCCGGATGGGAGATGAGAGTCAACTGCATAAGTCAGTTACTCATGAGAGATAGAACAGAGTGAAGCTTACAAGCTTACCAGTAAGTAACACGAAAAGGACAAAAGCCATGAACATCCCCCTCAAAATCACCTTCGTGACCCTAGCTACAACAGCCACAGCATCGACATTGTTAGGGTTCTGTCCAGTTAGCCAAGCCGAAACCCGGCAAGTAACCATCTGTCGTCCCGTCCAGAAAGTGCGGGTTGTGCAAGACGCAGCTGCTCACCCAGCTGCTTACCGAGATGGCTACCGGGAGGGTCAACAAAGTGCTAGCAAAGACGAACCTTTTGAACCTCGAACGGCGGGAGGTGAATTTGCTCGTGGGTTTGAGGATGGTTATTACGGTCGTCCCTTTACAGGTCAGCAATACGAAGTACAGGATCGCACGGAAACTTACACCACTCAACAATGCGATACCGTCACCATTGAAGAGGATTAGCCACTCTCTACAACTAGAATCCGCGATCGCTGTTTTTGTCTAGTGCAGCTTGGCGGAAAAATCTATCAATTTACATTTGCACTAGGCTAACACTCATCTTTCTACATCCGATTAAGTGTAACTAAAATGAATTATTTCCCCACCCTAATCAGCATGACAGCCGCTGTAGCCATCATACAGCCTCAAATCGTGGCGGCTTTACCCTTCTCTGAAATCAACCAGATTGCTCAAGAGATTACCGTGCAAATCGAAACTTCTGGACGTATTGGTTCAGGGGTAATCATTAACCAAGACGAGAATACCTACTCCGTTCTCACCACCCAATCCGTCGTCCAAGAGATTAAACCTGATCAGCCCGCTTATATTACCACCTCTGATGGTGAAGTTCATACCCTCGAATTCCGCACCCTACAAAAACTGCCCCAAGTCGATTTAGCCGTAGTCCAATTCACTAGCGATCGCACTTATAAGTTAGCAGCAATCGGAGACTCTGATCGCATCACTCAAGGCAGTGTCGTTTATGTAGGCGGATGGTCTCAACCTGGAGGCGCGATCTCCCAAAGCATCTTTGAGATTACTGATGGTAAGATTTCTAGCCGCTTACCGGAACCATTAGACAATGGTTATGCCTTAATTTATACCAACCTGACTCGGACGAGTATGACCGGTAGTCCACTGTTAAATGAAAAAGGACGCTTGGTGGGAATTCATGGTCGCGTTGAGAGCGATTCCCAGGAAGAACCCAGTGCAACTAAACCAGGTTTTAACTTAGGAATTCCCTTAAAAACCTTTTTAGATCTGGCTCCATCCATTAATTTAAGTCTTAATTTACCCCCCCTATTAACGGATGACCCGCCGCTTGTTTCCCAAACCACGTCAACCAACTATACAACCCTGCGTGACTTATTGGCAGATCAACAGTGGCAACAGGCTGACGACTTGACCTTTGATGTCATGCTAGCTGTTGCCGGGATGAAAGTGACAAACCTAGGTAGGGACAGCCAACTCGATATTGAACAAGTTCCCTGTGAAGATTTAAAAATCATTGATGCACTTTGGCTTAAATACAGCAATGGACAGTTTGGCTTCAGTGTACAGAAAAATATTTGGGAAAGCCTTGAAAGTCATGATCCACCCACCTGGACAACCTATGATCGCTTTGGTGATCAGGTCGGATGGCGATCAAATGGCTCATGGCTCAAAACCAATCAATTTGTCACCTTTGATCTCTCGGCACCACCGGGGCATCTTCCCGCAGCGATAACGGAAATGCAAGGACAATTTCTTTCGCAATATCATTTTTCTCAAGGCTGCGAGGGAGGAGTGTTATGTGGTATTGGTGAGGTGGTCAAACATGGAAAAGGTCTACTGTTTTCTCACGCCGCCGCTTGCAATTTAGAATGAGTCGTATCCCTAACTCACATTAGATATGAATAAGCTGTCCGCCATCTAAGGTCATGTTCGTTGCATACTTAGACAGACATGACATCAACTATCAAATTAAAGGCATGGCAGCTTATTTAGTCCTCTTTGATCTGAGATTTACGAATGGGGATTTCGATATATTTTTTAAGCCTCCAGATAGCAGAGGATAATGCATAGGTAGTTGGATTATTTGAGCTAAAATTTTATAGGATTCCGAAACAATTAGGTAGAGGCGTGCCATGGCAGGTCTCTACACTGGTAAGGACTGACCCCTATCTTCCGTTAAAATCGCGTGTCTTCAACCCATCCCCAAACGTTCCCGTTAATCCTCGGTATTACTGGTGCCTCTGGTTTAATCTATGCAGTACGTGCCGTGAAGTTTCTCTTAGAAGCCGACTATACCATCGACCTCGTGGCATCAAAATCAGCCTATATGGTTTGGCAAGCTGAACAAAATACCCGTATGCCTCCAGAACCCGAACAGCAGGCGCAATTCTGGCGTCAGCAAGCAGATGTACCCACAAAAGGCAAGCTAATTTGTCATCGCTGGGGGGATGTGGGTGCAACTATTGCCAGTGGTTCGTTCCGGACGTTGGGAATGGTGATTATTCCCTGTAGTATGAGTACGGTGGCAAAAATTGCTAACGGTTTGAGTTCAGACTTATTAGAACGGTCAGCCGATGTGCAGTTAAAAGAAGGGCGTCAACTGATCATTGTACCCCGTGAAACACCATTTAGCTTAATTCATCTGCGTAATCTCACCACCCTCGCTGAAGCCGGGGTCAAGATTGTGCCAGCCATTCCCGCCTGGTATCACCATCCTCAAACCATTGAAGATTTAGTGGATTTTGTGGTAGCGCGTACCTTTGACCAACTTAATATTGATTGTGTTCCCCTAACGCGATGGCAAGGCGGTTTTCGGGAAACGCTTTGACCCTTTGCTTGGTTCAGGAAATCGGGTTTGTAGGGGCGGGTTTCAAAATTATTGTTTTTTACTTCACCTAGATGTAACTCAACCCGCACCGATGAAATTAGCCACAGCCCCTTTAGTTCACAAGAGCTTAGGGATGTTTCTTGGTGGAATCCAGACGAGGCAAAAGACGTTATTGGCGGATTCCTGAATACCTCAGACTGGGCTACTCTGCACTCCTACTCTCTAACTTAAGGCTGGTGGGTTGAGCGAAGTCGAAACCCACCCTACAGTATATTAAGGGTTTCGGCGATGTCAAAATGCTTATTTCAGTGCCATTTTACTCTGATACCGTGGTTCGTGCCAAAACGCGATAAACATTCACCGTTTGCTGTTTCCCTTTCAAGGCTAAAGCACCCCAGGATTCAACCTCAAATTCCCCTTGCAGATGATCCAGGGTTTGTTGACCAATGAGAATCCGACAGGGAGTCGGTTGACGCTGTTTCTCACAACTCTCTAGCCGGGAGGCAATATTAACACTATCGCCAATTACGCCATATTCTAAGCGGTCTTTCCCTCCTAAACTGCCCACCACAACCGGACCGGTAAAAATGCCAATCCGCATTTGAATCACCGGTAAACCTCGGTGTTGCCAATCCCAGTTCATCGACTCCAGGCGATCGCTAATCGCTAACGCACAGTCTACCGCCGCTTTGGCATCTTCGGCGACTTCGGTTCTGTGCAGGCGTGACATAGGTACACCAAACGCCACCATCACCCCATCCCCGGTAAACTTATTCACAATCCCCTGACGCTGGAGGACTTCACGAGTCACCACTCCCAGAATTTCATTTAACCATTCCAACAACGCCTCTGGGGTCATCTTTTCCGATATGGTGCTGAAATCTTTAATATCGGCAAAAAACATCGTGGCGGTGAGGCGAATCCCCGGTAACTTGCCAGATTTTAGCAAGCGATCGCGACCTTGCCAAAGGGCTTGAGCGACTTCCGGAGAAGTATTCTGTCCCAACAGTTTCATCACGATGCGCTGCTGTTGATGGGCTTCATAAGACCGATGGGTGACAAAAATCGCCACCGTTAACCCAAATCCGAATGCTGGCGCTGCAAACGGAACCCAGCCACCTTGGGTCAATAGGTAAAAACAAGCACTGGATAACACCCCCAAACTACCCGCGACTCCAATAATTAACGCCAAGGGATGATACGTCACCCGTCCTAATATCCCCCCGATCGCAATCCAGCCAATAATCCACAAGATTTCCTCCAGTTCTGACCAAAACCAGAATAAAGGACGTTCACCCGTCGCCGCATCCAGAAATTGACTGACCATTTGAGCCTGCATTAACACCCCAGGCATTTTCGCATTTTTTTCCAAGGCGGGACTAAAGGGTGTGGCGAATAAGTCTTTGAGACTGGGTGCAGTGGAACCAATAATCACAATTTTGTCCTCCACCCAACTCGGATCAACCGTTCCGGCTAAAACATCGGTTAAGGATACTTGTCGCGCTACCTGATAAGGAGAGCGATAATTAAGTAAGACTTGGAACCCGCCCACATCTCCCTTTTGATATCCTCCTGCATCTTCCGTTAAGGGTGACAACGTAGCCTCACCAAGCTGAGGAATGTCTGGGTTATTGGGACTGGGTTGTAGTTCAATCCCACGGGGTTCTAGATAAGCGAGTGCCAAAAGTAGGGGAAATGAAAACAGTACGCCGCTTTCATTCTCCGCCAAATACAAATTGCGACGAACCACATCATCCGGGTCAAGGGGTATATCATTAAAACCAATACGTTCTGGCGATACGTCTGGCGGCGGTGGTGTTCCGGCGCGGATATCAATATTTTGAATTGCAATTAAATTCGGTTGTTGCAGTTGTTTCACGAACTGCTGATGACCTGGTTCTACAGGAAGATTGCGATACAAATCCAAACCAATAACGGCGGGTTCAGCGGCTTGCAGTCGGCGTAATACCTGGGCTAAAACCTGATCCGAGATGGGCCACCGATTTTGAATTTCTAGGTCTTGTTCTGTAATCGCGACAACCAAGATCCGAGGATCAGGTTCCGTTTCTAGAGGTCGTAAGCGGACAAACTGATCATACGCCGCCAGTTCTAGCGGTTCTAGTCCGCCGAAATGTCGCACGCCCAGAAGGGTAATGATCACAGCAATGGTCGAAACGCCCACGACTCGCAGATGTGCCAAATCGGGTAACGCTGTACTAACCGTTCGAGGGATGCGAAAAATCATAGGCATAAATCTCTAAGCTTCTCGGAAGCCGCTGGACAGCAATGGAGAGATTACTCAAACCCGAAGATGCCTTCACGTTGTCCAACTGACTATGGCAGCATAGCCCTTACCGCATTATGCCACAGTTTGTAGTAGGCACTTTAGTGCCTCAAGCGAGTCAATCGCTTACGACAAACGCTTAAGTAGCATGATATTTATTTTTAGTTAGATAGATATACCTAGAATAGGTTATAGAAAAATTAGGTGTGGTAAATTTTTGGAAGATAGCCAACTCTATACCAGGATAAATTCATTTCAAATTGTATCATTTTCATGCTGTCTAGAACTGTAGGCAAAATTTCCACTATATTTCTTGAGCAATTTTCTCAGCTTTATTACTCCAGGATTAACTTCAATACTCTTAGGACTAGGAACTTTACTCAGTACAACTCTGGCAAATACCTTACCCGTAATTTTAGACTTAAAATGTTCTATTGTCTGAGTTAACTGCTCAACAGCACCAATCAAATCCTTGCCTTTTAACTCAACAAAAAATAGATCTTCTCCAGAACTTATATGACCATCTTCCACTTCATCTTCGTCAGATTGACAAATAATTACCAAATAATCACATTTACGCTGTTCTTGACTCTTAATCACACAATCATCAATTTTAACTTTGCACACTTGTTTGCCCGATGGATTATTAAGAATATATTTTCGCTTATTTTCTTGAGCCGTAATTTTCTTGCCATGAGAGCAAACTGTGCAATCGGGATACTTTTTCTGAAACTCCTTGCAACTGCATATCATGCTTAATCGTCAAGTTCAAATAATTGATTAAATGTATCGATGATTATATCAGAAGCCTTATCGATTTCGGCTGACTCAATCAGTCCCATCTCTGAATCAATAATAGAACGAGCCGCGCCTTCTTCCAGAATGTAAGCATCTAATCGATGTGGATCAAGCCACAAATGACGATCAACGACTTGCTCAACTTTTTCTGATTTGTCTGCTCCTAAGTTATAGGCATAGAGAAGATTATTAAAAGATGAGAGAATATAGGGACTGTGAGTCGTTAATATCACTTGATTTTCGTTTTGATTGGCAAGCAGCGCAATTAAATCAATGATTTGCTTTTGCGCGACTGGGAAAAGATGAGCTTCCGGTTCTTCAACCACTAGAAAAACTTGGCGTTGCTCAATAATTAAAAGCAAAATTAGCAAGACAATCCAGACAACTTCCTGTTGTCCCGATGAAGCAAAATTAATTAACGTGCTTTTATCATTGCCAAAATCAATCCACTCTGTACCTTTTTGATATCGGTACGAACCTTTCAAAATCGAGTTCACTAGGTTTTGAGCGAGTCGAATTACTTGCTCAGTGTCAGGCTTTCTAGATTGAGAAACTTTGTTTTTAATGAAAGAATCTAGAGAAATTTGATTAAACAAGGATTTAGCATTGTCAATTCGGTTGATAAAATTCTGCATCAGATAGTCTAGTTTTATTAAGCTATCTGCTTCTGAATCTAGCTCGCTGGAGGTAAATTCATCTCCCATATCAATGTTGTAACGCTGCTGAGATAAGGTGGTAATCAAACTACGACCAGCGGGCAAGAATAGTAGATCTCGTTCATCATTAAAGAGCCGATTAACTTCATCTGTGATCGTTTCAAATAAAGCAGCTTCTTGAGCCTTAATTGCACTGATTTTTCTGGAAGAAGAAAATTCTAGGGATTTCTGCTGTAACTCATCATGTAACTGACGTAATCGAGTGATTAGCTCACGGAACTTTTGCTTAAACTGATCATCAAAAATGATATCTGTGAACCTCTGATCTGGAGAATTACGAATAATAACTTCTATGCCATTTCCATAGTTATACGTTAGCTCCATCTCCGGAAATTGCAATACAGAGCCATAAATTTTGATAAATTTCTGCTTTGACAGTTTGGCAAAATTGGTTATCTGTTCCTCAAATTGATGCTGAATATAACATTGGTATAAATAACTTGTTAAATCATCTCTTAAAGACTTAAAAAAGAAAATAGCTTTACTAACAGTGCTTTTGCCACTTGCTTGCGAACCAATAAAAATAAGTAAATCTTTCAGGTCGATCTGTACATCTGCAATAGGACTAAATCGATGAATCGTTAACTGTTGAGGCATAAGGCGCTCAGAAACGCTACTTCTAAAGTATATAAAATAAAATTGGGCGTGGCAAATGTGCGAACGTATAGACTAAAATAGTCTGAACCTTTATCGATGAAAAAGGATTTCGTATAGACATTGAAATTAGCGATCGCGCTCTAAATCATCGATCACTTTTTGCAAGTACCAATTCTCTGGCATTCCTGGATATTTTTTCTTAGCTAACTCAATCAAACGCACCGCCACATCCCAGTATCCCCCCACCATTCGCAGGAGTTGTTCCTGTAAGTTTCGATCCACCCGCGCATTGAATCGAATTTGCCGTTCTTGATTGATAAAGATGTCTTTTCGATTCAATTCAGCCGAGCGTTTTTTCCTCTCAGCTTCAGCCTTGGCGATTTGTTGCTTCTGCTGATTTAATGCCTGATGATACTTCTGCCAATCCTGTTTCTCAAAATACAGATTCGCCGCTTGTTGATAATCATCCGCCGCGCCTTGGTAATCTTGAAAATCAGCACGCGCCGCCGCCCGGTGATAATAAATTTGCGGATCATTCGGCTGAATCGTTAACCCTCGCGAATAGTCCTCAATCCCTTGGCGATAGTTGCCCAGTTTTGAGTAAGCTTGACCTCGACAAACATAATATTGGGAATTGTCGGGTTGTAACTCAAGTAACTGGGTAAAATCCGCGATCGCGCCCCGATAGTCCCCCAGTTCAATGCGAACCCGTCCCCGATAGTGACGCACTTGGATATCATTGGGATCAAGCTGCATGGCTCGACCTAAATCTTCCATCGCCCCTCTTAAATTCCCCAATTTGCTGCGAATAATTCCCCGATAACAATAGGCTCTCGCATCATTGGGCGCAACGTGCAACAGCCACTGGCAATCCTCTAAGGCTTCCCGATGCTTTCCCCGTTGTAGCTTGTTGATAACTTGAGTCAAATACTTTTGCGTCTCCGCCGCACTCGCCGCCTGGATTTGTGCTGCCTGAATTTGCTTGATACTCTCTAGGCAACTCTGGCAATTGTCTTTATCCTTCTGATCCAGATACAGTTTAGCCGCTTGTTTAAAGGATGCGATCGCCTCTTTGGTTTTCCCTAAGCGACGGTAGGCTGTCCCTTGCAGTTTATACGCCGCCCCCTGATTCTCATCGATTTGGAGAACCTGTTGAGCATCCTCCAGGGAAGCTTGAGCCTCCCCCTGCGCCAATTGAGCCAAACTGCGCCCCAAATAACTATCCAGATGTTCAGGATTCACCTGTAGCGCCTGGGAATAATCCGCGATCGCACTTTGACAATCCCCTAAATCAAAACGAGCCAATCCCCGCCTGTAGTAAGCATCGGCAAATTCTGGATTAATCCGCAACGCTTGCTCAAACTCCTGAATCGCTCCCTCTAAATCGCCTTGTTGCGCCTTCTGTCGCCCGCGCTCGTAAAATTCATGCTCCATTGCCCACGTCCAACTCGTTTGTGCGATCGCCAGTTGTCTTGTCAATCATAATAACCTCATTAGCGATCGCGTTTCCATTTGAGTCGTTAATACAGCAACGGAGTAATAAGGCAATAGGCAATAGGCAATAGGCAATAGGGAACATCCCATTTTGGAAACACCATTCCCAAAACACCGAGCAATCCAATCACATTTAAACCCCGCTGCCAAGCCATCTGCCGTGCATCCCGCTCATCTAAAATAATCAAATTAGCCCCAATTTTTTCGGCGAGAGTAATCGCTTCTTGCTCGCCTAAGTCGAATGGCACTGAAATAAGCATTAGGGAATCACCGAAACCTTTGATGTACCGTAGGGTGGGCATTGCCCACCAACCTTAAGTCAGTGGCATTCCGCCTAAGTCTAATTCAATTAGCCCAACATCGGGTTGATGATCAATTCGTTGAACATCCAGCCAAGCCGGAGGTTGAACTATCCAGCTTTGAACGGGTTCAGGTGCTTGGGGTGCAGATAACTCATGAAGTACAGCATGAGGAATGATCACCTGATTATAGAGTTGAGGCAACAAATCAATTAAGTCAATCAACACCAGATAGCATAACGGTGAAGTATCTGATACAACTGCCATTAACTTTCTGGTGTCTCCTGAGTCATTAGTTTTTCCATCGTTAACAAATCCTGCTCAAAATCAGCTTCATCATAATGTAAATAGGCTCCTGCTTGCTTGAGAAAACTATCCACTTCATAACGCGAAGAGAGGTTGAGCATTCTGCCCACTTGCGCCGAAGTAATCACTCCCTGACGGTAAGCTTCAATAGCTAAACACTCCACGACTTTTCCAGGGACATTATTCCACTTCTCCTGGATTGTGTTGACAATTTCATCAGGTAAATGGATGGTAATTTGCACAGAACATCCTCCAGTTGCTCAGGTTGGGCTTAGGCGACAACGTGGAATCCTCGACTCGACAAGCCGTCAGTAGTGAGGACTTTAGTCCTCTCATGGCGAAGACAGCACCTATGACAAACTCAGTCAGTAGTGAGGACTTTAGTCCTCTCATCAATAATGGCGCTAAAGCGCCTACTACAAACAAACTCGGAGCGATCGCCGATAGACAGAGGAGGTAAACCCGATTCGGCGTGTAAGATATAAAAAGAGATAAATCTTAAAAAAAGTTCATGATTGTGTCCGCCTCTGGCTTTGATCGCTTTAAACAAGCCGTTAAAGATAAAGTCTTTTTTGGCAATGAACCCACACCGGAGTTGATTGCCATCCTCATCGTCTATTTTGTCCAGGGTATCCTGGGGCTAGCCCGTTTAGCGATTAGCTTCTTCCTCAAAGACGAACTGGGTTTGAGTCCCGCCCAAGTCTCGGCGCTAATCGGGATTGCTGCCTTACCTTGGGTGATTAAACCTCTATTTGGCTTTTTATCTGACGGACTCCCCTTATTTGGCTATCGCCGCCGCCCTTATCTGGTTCTCTCAGGCTTGATGGGAACAGTCGCCTGGTTAAGTTTGGCAACGGTAGTCCATACAGCTTGGGCGGCAACCCTTGCCATTCTCCTGAGTTCCCTCTCCGTGGCGATTAGTGATGTCATCGTAGACTCACTGGTGGTGGAACGGGCAAGACGGGAATCCCTCAGCAACTCCGGTTCCCTGCAATCCCTGACGTGGGGAACCTCTGCTATAGGGGGAGTAATTACGGCGTATCTGAGTGGTTGGCTGCTGGAGGCGTTCAACACCCAAACCGTTTTTGGCATTACCGCCACCTTTCCCCTACTTGTCTCTGGTGTGGCGTGGTTAATTGCCGAAGAATCCGTTAGTTCGGGGATAAACACCGCCACTGTCACCAACCAGATTAAGCAATTGCGTCATGCGGTGACTCAAAAAGCCATCTGGTTACCCACCGCATTTATCTTTCTCTGGCAAGCCACACCCACCGCCGATTCAGCCTTTTTCTTCTTCTCCACCAATGAACTCGGATTTGAACCAGAATTTTTAGGGCGAGTGCGTTTAGTCACCAGTTTGGCGTCTCTGGTGGGGGTTTGGGTATTTCAACGCTTTTTAAAGGGTATCCCTTTCCGCACGATTATGGGATGGACAACTGTCCTGTCGGCTGTGTTGGGGATGACGACTCTAATCTTAGTCACCCATGCGAATCGGGCATTAGGGATTGATGATCATTGGTTTAGTTTAGGCGACAGTCTGATTCTGACGGTGATTGGACAGATTACGTTTATGCCTGTACTTGTGCTTTCAGCCAGACTCTGCCCGTCGGGAGTGGAAGCGACTTTATTTGCCCTGCTGATGTCGATATGGAATTTATCGGGATTGCTATCTCACGAATTTGGGGCGTTATTAACCCATTGGCTAGGGGTGACAGAACATAACTTTGATCGCCTGTGGTTATTACTGACAATTACCAACCTCTCTAGCTTATTACCCCTGCCTTTCTTAGGCTGGTTACCAGCTTCTGATCCGCAAACTGAAATTAAAGGCGAAACAGAGTCTAAATCATTACCGCCAGCAGAAATATTTGAACATCATACGTCGGGTTCTTTCTCCGAACAGCCATTTCTACCTGATGTTGTACCAGAGTTTATCCGGGTTGGTAGTGAGGACTTTAGTCCTCTTGTCAATGGCGCTAAAGCGCCTACTACAAACCGAGTTGGTAGTGATGACTTTAGTCCTCTTGTCAATGGCGCTAAAGCGCCTACTACAAACCGAGTTGGTAGTGATGACTTTAGTCCTCTTGTCAATAGCGCTAAAGCGCCTACTACAAACCGAGTTGGTAGTGATGACTTTAGTCCTCTAGATCAATAGCGCTAAAGCGCCTACTACAAACCGGGTTGGTAGTGATGACTTTAGTCCTCTTATCAATGGCGCTAAAGCGCCTACTACAAACCGGGTTGGTAGTGATGACTTTAGTCCTCTTATCAATGGCGCTAAAGCGCCTACTACAAACAGGATTAAATAACGAGGAAATAAACGATGATTGCAACAGAACAAGTTTTAAAATCAAAGTCTTCACTGTCTTTTGACCGCGAAGGATGGAAACGGGGGTATCAATCCCAGCCTAATGAATATGATTACTGGATTGAGGACATTGAAGGCGAAATTCCGCCAGCGCTGAATGGCACGTTGTTTCGCAATGGTCCAGGTTTACTCGATATCCATGGTCAGCCCCTGCATCACCCCTTTGATGGGGATGGTATGATTTGTGCGATCGCCTTTGATCAAGGTCGTGCTTATTTCCGCAATCGCTTTGTCCGGACTGAAGGCTTCCTCAAAGAACAAGACGCCGGAAAAATGCTGTATCGCGGCGTTTTTGGTACGCAGAAGCCCGGAGGCTGGCTGGCGAATGCGTTTGATATTGAAATCAAAAATATTGCCAACACGAATGTGATTTATTGGGGGGGTAAACTATTAGCCCTTTGGGAAGCAGCGGAACCCTATCGGTTAGATCCCAAAACCTTAGAAACCATTGGCAAAGACACTTTAGATGGTATTTTGGCAGAAGGCGAAGCGTTTGGCGCTCATCCTTGGATTGACCCAAGCTGCAATCAAGATGGGGGTGCGCCTTGCTTGGTGAATTTTGCGATTAAACCGGGTTTTTCTACCAAAATCACGATTTATGAATTAGATGAAGCTGGGAAATTGAAACGGCGTAAAAGTCACACGGTTCCGGGTTTTGCTTTTATTCATGACTTTGCGATTACGTCGAATTACTGCATCTTTTTCCAAAATCCTGTCACATACAATCCCTTTCCCTTCCTGTTGGGATTAAAAGGGGCGGGTCAATGTGTAGACTTTAAACCCAATGCACCGACTCGGATTTTAGTGATTCCGCGTCATGGCAATAAACCGATGCAAGTGCTGGAATCTGACGCTGGGTTTATTTTTCACCATGCCAATGCCTTTGAACAAGGGGATCAGATTTGTGTGGATTCTATCTGCTATGAGTCGTTAACTCAAGTGGAACCGGAGATAGATTATCGGGAAGTAGATTTTGATGCGATCGCGCCGGGACAACTGTTTCGGTTTACACTGAATTTAGCGGATGCTACGGTACAACGACAGCGACTATTCGCACGTTCCTGTGAGTTTCCCTGTGTTCATCCCGATCACGTTGGACGCCCTTACCGTTATGTATACATGGGAGTGACTCATAATCCCACAGGAAATGCTCCACTTCAAGCCATTGCTAAGTTTGATGTTACCACAGGTGAGAAACAGATTTGGAGTGCAGCCCCCCAAGGCTTTGTCAGCGAACCGATTTTTGTTCCCCATCCTGAGGCGAAGCGAGAAGATCTGGGTTGGGTGTTGACGTTGGTGTATGATTCGAGTCATCATCGCTCTGATGTGGTGATTTTGGATAGTCGAGATTTGAGCCAAGGTGCGATCGCCCGACTGCATCTTAAGCATCATATTCCTTACGGATTGCACGGAAGCTGGACTTCGACAGTCTTTTAATCTCATTTATCTGTCATTTGTCATTTGATCGGGGCGGGTTTTGCAGCCAAGCTAGGGATAACAATCAATATTAGTCCCTAAACCCGCCCCTACACACAGACGTTTCTGTCATCACCCTGGAACAAGACTTCCTCATCTTCCCCATCTTCCCCATCTTCCCCATCTTCCCCATCTTCCCCATCTTCCTCATCTTCCTCATCTTCCCCATCTTCCCCTGCTTCATCGTATCTACAAAGCTGCTCAAATATTTCCGCCGCGCTGCACTAGGGTTCAATCGCGTAAAATTATGAATATCCATAGCTAATCTTATTGTCCAAATCTTAACCACACCCAAAACAGGTTAAAACAAAATCTGGACGATACCGAT
The DNA here is from genome assembly GCF_040220555.1 of Coleofasciculus sp. C1-SOL-03. Classification (NCBI taxonomy): domain Bacteria; kingdom Bacillati; phylum Cyanobacteriota; class Cyanophyceae; order Coleofasciculales; family Coleofasciculaceae; genus Coleofasciculus; species Coleofasciculus sp. C1-SOL-03. The sequence goes on along the minus strand of NZ_JAVJUO010000073.1, from coordinate 40,481 downwards.
TCTTAGATCAGTCGATGTGCATTGAAATTGGATATTTCTGTTCCCTATTCCCCGTTCCCTGTTCCCGTTGAGGAATTTAGACATCCTGATCTAAATGCTGGACAGCTAATCGAGGCAAAATAATTTTGGTGGAGAAGGGTATGAAATTTAGCATCGTCATCACGACTCATAATCGCCTCACCTTGCTCAAGCGGGCAATTGACAGTGCTTTAACTCAAACGATACCGTGCGAAGTAATTGTGGTGGATGATGGATCGTCTGATGGTACGGATATGTATGTCCAGGGGCGAAGGAAAGAACTCTTGGACATGGGTGACACCCGTTTAATTTATCACCGAAATTCGACGAATCTGGGTCACTCAGGAACAGTCAATCAGGGTGTAGCATTGGCGACAGGAGAATGGGTAAAACTGGTGGATGATGACGACTACCTTGCCCCGAATTGTATTGAAGAAATGACTAAGGCGATCGCCGAACGCCCAGAGGCTGTCATTTGCTCCTGTCGAGCCATTCAGGTTAATGAGAATGAGAAAGAAATTAGCAGAAGTCGGCACGTTGGCAAGGGAACACTTGTATATATTCCTCAAGCCGAGATTCATTACGCCATGCTGTTGGAACTCTTGCCATTTGGCACGCCTGTACAAGTAGCCTTTTCCCGTTCAGCTTTCCTTAAGTCAGGAGGATGGGATACCCGATTCGATACGAATTATGATGATATTGATTCCTGGATTAAAATTGCCCAGTTTGGCGATGCTGTTTTGATCAATAAATGTCTGGCTTACCGGACTATTTGGCAAGGTTCATTTAATAGCCAATTTACGTTTGACAAACGCCTGGAAATTAATCTAATTATTAAAGAAAAGATTTATGCGTGTATCAGCCCAAAATATCGTCATAGTTTACCAGAACTATCAGAGATTAAGTCGTCGCTAAAAATTCATTGGGGATTTGCTGCGCTCAAAAAACGAAAATTTATCAGCGCAATACGAATTTGGTTAAAAACGGATTTGTCTATAGCGGCTGCCCGGTTATTTTTAAAACGAATCATTGCCAGAAAATGTTTAGATGAATTATTACAAGAGTCTCAGGCAACGCCCATTTTATTAGTGCGTGAACATAACTGAGTTATTTAAACCTAAAGGTAACTCCAGGAAGCAAGTGCGACCGTATCTGCCCTAACCCAGACAAAATCCATAACAATGGGCAAGGGTTTTGATGTAAAATCAATAGTCCGCAGTCAAACGAAAATGCTTGTAACAAGGGAGATACTTCTATGACCCGGATGTATTACGATGCAGATGCTAACTTAGACCTACTCACTGATAAAACAATTGCAATTATCGGCTATGGGTCTCAAGGTCACGCCCACGCCCTGAATCTCAAAGAGAGTGGCATTAAGGTGATTGTGGGTCTGTATCCGGGCAGTAAGTCGGTGGCGAAAGCGGAGTCAGCCGGATTAACGGTTCATTCGGTTGCTGACGCGGCGAAAGCGGCCGATGTGATTATGATTTTGCTACCGGATGAGGTGCAGAAAACGGTATACACCGAAGAAATTGCCCCGCATCTGAAAGAAGGGAATGTGCTTGCCTTTGCCCATGGGTTTAATATTCACTTTGGTCAAGTTGTTCCCCCACCGGATGTAGATGTAATCATGGTGGCACCCAAAGGACCGGGGCATTTAGTGCGACGGACTTACGAACAGGGAGAAGGTGTCCCTTGCCTATTTGCCGTGTATCAGGATGCCACCGGTCAAGCTCGCGATCGCGCTATGGCGTATGCTAAAGGAATTGGTGGGACTCGTGCGGGTATTTTAGAAACCAGCTTCCGGGAAGAAACGGAAACGGATTTATTTGGTGAACAAGCCGTATTATGTGGGGGGTTGAGTGCCTTAATTAAAGCGGGATTTGAAACCTTAGTGGCGGCGGGTTATCAGCCAGAGTTGGCGTATTTTGAATGTCTCCACGAAGTTAAATTAATTGTGGATTTGATTGTGGAAGGCGGACTTGCCAATATGCGTGACAGTATTTCTAATACGGCTGAATATGGTGATTATACCCGTGGACCTCGCATCGTTAATGACCAAACCCGCGCCGAGATGCGGAAAATCCTACAAGAAATTCAATCGGGTCAATTTGCCCGTGAGTTTGTGTTAGAAAATCAGTCAGGTAAACCCGGATTTACCGCCATGCGGCGTCAGGAAGCGGAACATCCGGTAGAGGAAGTGGGTAAAGATTTACGGGCAATGTTTAGCTGGTTGAAGAAGTAGTTATTCGTCATTTGTCATTTGTCCTTTGTTAATTTTTGGCAAGACAATTGGCAAATGACATCAGCCTTTGTGCCCCAGTTCCCCCTTTCCCTCCGCACCTTGGCTCCTCTGCTTTTAATCACCTCTGTTCTAATTGCTCAACTTCCTTTTCCGTGCGTTCATTCGGGTTTGTGGGATTCCAGTCAGGAAATAACCCGACTAAGAATTGATTGATGCTGGTGCGGGTATTGCGACTCGCATCATCTAGTGGTGCAGGTAGGACGCGATCGCCTAGCGTGATAAACAGCAATGCTAATATCAACAGGGGTCCTAGAAGATTTTTGAAACGCATAGCTTTACTCCCAGTCGCATTAATGAATTGTGCATACTGCTAGTTTTCCCCTAGGTCAAGATAAAACCAGCATTTTTTAATCATTCTTTACATTCTAGTCAAAACCAGGTTCCCCTGCTCCCCCAATCTAGACGCCAGGTCAGATAGTGCGCTATGATTATAGGCTGTGATTTTTTTGAAAAACCATGAATGCTCAAGAGGTTATTCGCTCCATAGAAACGGAACAGCTTAAATCCGACTTACCGACAATCCATGTGGGTGACACGGTTAGAGTTGGCGTCCGGATTCGCGAAGGAAACAAGGAACGGGTTCAGCCCTACGAAGGTACCGTAATTGCCATGCGTAACGGCGGTATTAACCAAACAATTACCGTGCGGCGTATCTTCCAAGGGGTTGGTGTCGAACGGGTTTTTCTACTCCATTCCCCCCGAATTGCCAGTATTAAAATCGTGCGTCGAGGTAAGGTGCGTCGGGCGAAGCTCTTTTACTTGCGAGAGCGTGTGGGTAAAGCGACTCGGGTTAAGCAGCGCTTTGACCGGGGGAAGTAAAATCTTTTTTCGAGATTGGCTTGGTATTCATGCCCTAATTGCGTTACACTAGGTAAAGCATAAGGGGATACATTCACCTTTACCAGCCAACCCAAGCGCTCTTAGTTCAGTTGGTAGAACGCAGGTCTCCAAAACCTGATGTCGGGGGTTCAAGTCCTCCAGGGCGCGTTTGAAGTTTATAGAATATGAAAAGGCTGGGGGAGCATCAGTGGTTCTACCCAGGTCTTGTCAACTTCACGGATGAGTGAAGTCGGTTAACATGAGTTATGAAGGCTGGGTTGAACAATTTTGATAATCAGTAGAAGGGGGTATAGTGGCAAAGAAAACGAAAACGGAAACAGAGTCTCAGCAAAAAGCCTCTGGGTTTAATGTTGTAACGTTTCTTCAACAAACAAAAGAAGAACTCGGTAAAGTCGTATGGCCCTCTCGGCAGCAACTGATTAGCGAATCGGCTGCTGTGTTATTGATGGTCGTTCTATCCGCCACCCTAATCTATTTAGTGGATAACTTATTCTTGTGGGCATCACAACAGGTATTTGGATGAGTTTTGCAGCAAACGAATCATACGATCGCGATCCACAGCTACAAGAAGTCCCATCTGCCCGTTGGTATGCGGTTCAGGTGGCATCCGGCTGTGAGAAGCGGGTAAAGACAAATCTGGAACAGCGCGTGCAAACCCTGGATGTAGCTGACCGAATCTTGAGAGTTCAGATTCCCCAAACCCCAACGGTAAAAATCCGGAAGGATGGGTCTCGCCAGCACTCTGAAGAAAAGGTTTTCCCTGGCTATGTCTTGGTGGAAATGGTCATGGATGATGAAAGCTGGCAGGTTGTCAAAAACACGCCCAATGTGATTAATTTTGTAGGGGCAGAACAGAAACGTCGCTATGGACGAGGGCGAGGTCACGTTAAACCCGTACCCTTGAGTCCCGGAGAAGTCGAGCGGATCTTTAAGCACACCGAAGAACAAGAGCCAGTGATTAAAGTGGACATGGCTGTTGGTGACAAAATCATCGTGCTATCGGGTCCGTTTAAAGACTTTGAAGGCGAAGTGATTGAAGTTAGCCCCGAACGCAGTAAGCTCAAGGCGTTACTCTCCATTTTTGGGCGAGATACGCCAGTGGAACTAGAATTCAATCAGGTGGAAAAAACAGGCTAAGCATGGCAAAAAAAATCGTTGCAGTTATTAAGTTGGCACTCCCAGCCGGGAAAGCCAACCCTGCTCCCCCAGTCGGACCAGCACTCGGTCAACATGGGGTGAATATTATGGCGTTTTGTAAAGAATACAACGCCAAGACCGCCGACCAAGCGGGAATGGTTATCCCCGTGGAAATCTCGGTGTTTGAGGATCGCAGTTTTACCTTTATCCTCAAAACCCCACCCGCATCCGTGCTGATTAAAAAGGCAATCGGAATTGAAAAAGGGGCAAGTGAACCCAACCGTCAAAAGGTTGGCACGATTACAAAGGCGCAACTCCAAGAAATCGCCCAGACGAAAATGCCTGACCTCAATGCCAATGATATTGAAGCAGCCATGAAAATCGTCGAAGGGACGGCTCGGAATATGGGCGTCGCGATCGCGGAATAGTCCCTAGGTTGAGAGTAGAATGCGATCAACCCGAAATTGCCAACCGTTGTTAACCCAATTTGGGGGAGAAGCAAGAGGCTTCGTTCGTTACCCCAGGAGAGATAAATGCCCAGAAAACTATCACGTCGATTACAGGAATTATACGGCAAGGTCGAAGAGCGACCTTACGAACCCACAGAAGCCCTTAACCTGTTAAAAGAAACCGCGACGGCAAAATTCCCCGAATCCGCCGAAGCCCATATCCGCTTGGGAATTGATCCCAAATACACCGATCAGCAACTACGGACAACCGTGTCCCTACCGAAAGGAACGGGTCAGGTGGTACGAGTCGCGGTGATTGCCAAGGGTGAAAAAGTCACCGAAGCCACGAATGCGGGGGCAGATATTGCTGGGTCTGAAGAATTAATCGGCGAAATCCAAAATGGGATGATGGATTTTGACCGCCTAATTGCCACACCCGACATGATGCCCCAAGTGGCTAAATTAGGACGCCTCCTCGGACCCAGGGGCTTGATGCCCTCCCCGAAAGGCGGTACGGTTACCTTTGACCTAACCCAGGCGATCGAAGAATTCAAAGCCGGTAAATTGGAATTCCGTGCCGATCGCACAGGCATCGTTCATGTTATGTTTGGTAAGGCATCGTTTCCGGCAGAAGACTTGTTAGTGAACCTCAAGTCCTTACAGGAAACGATTGACCGCAATCGTCCCTCCGGGGCAAAAGGTCGCTTTTGGCGTAGTATATTTGTCAGTGCGACCATGGGACCGTCGATTGAAGTCGATATCCCGACGCTACGGGACATGAAAACCGCAGAAGCGGCGTAATCTGAACCGTTATTTTGCAGTCTACAATCCAATACTTAATTGGCTTGTACCAAAGACAGCAGGTGTCTATCACTTAATATCCTGCCGAGGTCAACGCCTGAAGTATCCACTGTTACTGTACCGCTAACCGAACGTACAGGTATAAAAGATACTCAGCGAAACCCCGGCACGTCCGGGGTTTCGTTATGGCTGAGGACAGGATTTTTTAACTGGCAACTCTGAAAAGAAACAAGGAGGTGAAACACGAATGGGCAGAACCCTGGAAAACAAAAAGGAAGTCGTCGCTGATCTCAAGCAACTCTTGAGCGAATCCCAACTGGCGATCGTTATTGACTACCAGGGACTTTCCGTGGCACAAATTACCGATTTGCGGAATCGGCTGCGTCCTACAGGCACAGTCTGTAAGGTGACGAAAAATACCCTGATGCAGCGGGCGGTTGAGGATGATGAAAACTGGAAACCCATGACCGAATTTTTGGTCGGTTCCTCCGCCTTCATGTTAGTCAAAGATGATGTAGGCGGTGCAATTCGGGCATATCAGGACTTCCAGAAAGCCACCAAAAAAACCGACTTCAAGGGCGGCGTAATGCAAGGTCAAGCCCTGAGTCAAGACCAAGTTAAGGCAATTGCCGACTTGCCGTCTAAAGAAGAACTCATTGGGCAGATTGCTGGTTCGATTAATTCCATCGCCACCAAACTGGCTGTGGGTGTTAATGAAGTACCCTCATCCTTGGGTCGCAGTGTCAACGAAATTCCCGGATCACTGGGTCGCGTTTTACAAGCGCTTGCTGCTCAGAAAGAAGGTGGTGGTTAATACCCTACCTGGAACGTAAAAAACTTGCCCTGAGCCTAGTCACAGGGTCACACGTAAACAATCAAACAAAGGAGTTTATTCATGTCTGCTACAACCGACGAAATTTTGGAAAAGCTAAAATCCCTGACGTTGCTGGAAGCGTCGGAATTAGTCAAGCAAATCGAGGACACCTTTGGTGTTAGCGCAGCAGCTCCGGCAGGTGGCATGATGATGATGCCCGGAATGGCGGCTCCCGGTGCGCCCGGAGCGGCGGCTGAAGAGGAAGAAGAGAAGACGGAATTTGATGTCGTCTTAGAAGAAGTTCCTGCGGATAAGAAGATTGCCATCCTGAAAGTCGTGCGGACGATGACTGGGTTGGGTCTCAAGGAAGCCAAAGATATGGTTGAGTCTGCACCTAAGCCGATTAAAGAAGGGGTGGCAAAAGAAGCCGCTGAAGAAGCCAAGAAGCAGCTTGAAGAGGCTGGTGCTAAGGTTTCCGTTAAATAGAACCCTGTTGGGGCAACTTGAGCTTGTATCGCAGAAGGCAGAAGGCAGGAGGCAGATGGCAGAAGGCAGGAGGCAGATGGCAGAAGGCAGAAGGTTGATTATTGATGCTTCGCCGTTTCAGCCGTTCACTATGTCCTAACCTTAATGGCAACCGCTATAACTGCCCAAGCTGGCATACATATCAAAATGTCACCGGAGTGAGTAGACCCAAGGCGGTAGGGACTTCAAATCGCAGTCATAGACACGGGAAAAATGGATACCAATACGCTTTTTAAGGAAGTCCTGTCGGACTGTTGTTTATGTAAGGGGGCTTGCTTCCTCCCTATACATAAATGACAGGGGTTTCCATTCGCCCCCTTACCAACCCCAATTTTCGATGAATTGCCCCCACAATCGATTTCATCCCCCGGCTCAACATGAACGGGGGATTTTTTTATGTTTATTAGCTGTGTCACGTTATATAGCGCTACGCGGGGAGGGAATAGGCAATAGGCTTTCTTGCAATAGTGAAGACAAAAGCTTACCTGACAAGGGACTGAGCGATTTGAATTTTTCTTTTATGTCCTAACCTTAGTGCGTAGTGCTATAAGTACCTGGACATAAATTCTGTACGCTGTACTAGGCTAAAGCCTTGACTACGAACCCTTCCTTTGTCAAGGGGAGGAAACTCTCATCCGGAAGAAATGAAAAAAATGTGACAGTTTATTAATAGTCTACTTGCTGCTCACAAAGTCTTAAAACCTAACTATAATCTTTCTATTTATTCTAACTAAGTTTCCCGTTTGTTTCGATTTTTTTGGAAAACAAGCAATTGCTTATTCTGAAAGGCTTGCTGTTCAAGGCATCCAAAGGTTTTGCATAACTAAATCCATTAAAAAATCACTAATCCTGGAACAATGGCTCGATTAAAACCGACTGGAATAGTAACAACGCAACACTACACACTACCTATTGATGGAAGTTACTATGCAACGCAAAATCAAGTCTTTTGTTACCTTTTCTACCCTAGCTGCCACCGCGATCGCGCCTGTTTTATTATCGGCTGATATGGCATCTGCTAGACCGACTGGAACCGATGCTAATTATATCGGTGCTGGGGTTGCCGCAGGCGTGACCAATGGTGGACAAGATAATGATGCCGCAACATTTGGCGGCAATATTCAAGGTCGAGTAACAACCTCAAAAGCGCCAGTTTCTCTGCGCGGTGCGGTTCTATTCAGCGATGATACCAGCGCTATTATGCCGATGGTTTCTTATGATGTTCCGGTTACGAACAATGCCAATGTTTACGTTGGTGCAGGTTATTCCTTCGTTGAAGAAGACGGACAACCTACACCGTTAGGAAACAAAAATGCACCTGTAGTAACCGTCGGTGCTGAAGCTCAATTGGGTCGCAATGTGGTGGTTTATGGCGATACAAAACTCGGTATCGAAGCTTACGAAGATAGTCCAGCGTCTGCGGTGAGTATTCAAGCGGGTGCAGGTTATCGCTTCTAAATGATCAGGGTTATAGCGCTACGCGCTAGGCAATAGGCAATAGTAGAGATGTAGCATGCTACGTCTCTACACTACAGATTTTTCTATACAGAAATAATATTTAACAAAAATTAATCAAGATCACCTGATCAAAAGGACGGATATCTTTACCATAAAATTACAGAAAACTTTGTTCACCAAGATACAGCGCGGTTAAACTTGAAATAGAAAAGCAGCGTAACCAAATAAAGAGGTAAAGATTATGACGACTGAACTCAGCCAAGTTTTATCAATGATTTTGATTGTTTCTGTTTTCTCAATTGTTCTGTCACCCGTGTTGTGCTGGATTCTTCCCAACCGCACTCCCAACAAAATCGTGTAGGAGAAGTGTTGAACCAGCTATCGGAATACTTTAACGCTACATCGACAGGCTCTCAACATCGTTACTAGCAGGTACGAGTGAGCAACGAATTCATCAGGGTCACTATTTCATGAAACTTATAGATCTCTTAGCCCACCGTCTCCCGGTGGGTTAATGCTTTGTTGGGGGACAAGTGTATCAAAATGGCGAGACTTGTCAGAGTATAGTGGGAAGAACATTACGTTTTGGGAACCCATCTCGGAACGCCGCCGATGTATCACAAGCTCAAACAGCTCTGGCTAGCCATTACCAACCACCCAGGCGATAACCATCCGCGATCGCCTGACTCCTCTGTTCACGCTCCGATTCCCCTGTCATTCTACCCTGAGACTCACTCCCAACCTGACCACTCAGACGAGATCCAGGAATTAAAACGGATCAATCAGCAACTGCGGCGCGAGATTGCAGAACGCGAACAGAGGGAGCAGGTATGGCAAGAGCGAGAGGCGTATTATCGCAACATTGTCGAAAATGCCAATAGCCTGATTTTACGCATCGATACTCACGGAACCATTACCTTTTTAAACGAATTTGCCCAACAGTTTTTTGGGTTCCCGGAAGCCGAAATTCTGGGACATTCAGCAGCCGAGACGATTATTCCGGATACGGAGACATCGGGGCGAAACTTGACCACCCTAATTCAAGACATTCTCCAACATCCCGATCAATACCGCTACCACGAAAACGAAAATATGCGGCGGGATGGGAATCGCGTCTGGGTGGGGTGGACAAATAAAGCGCTGATGGATGAATCGGGACAAGTGACGGGTATTCTCTGCATTGGTCACGATATCACCGAACGGTATTTAGCCCAAAACGCTCTGCGCCAGATGAATGAACAACTGGAACAGCGAGTGGTTGAACGCACCGCCGCGTTAACGGTAACGAATGAGCAATTGCGCCAGGAAATAACGGAACGTCAACGAGCGCAGGAAACCGAACAGCAGTTAATCGCCTCATTGCAAGCCGCGAAAGCTCAGTTACAAGCGATTTTAGATGCAGTACCCGGATGTGTGTCTTGGGTGGGAACCGATTTAAAGTACCAAGGCGTCAATCGTTATTTAGCCAAAACCTTTGGATTATCGGCGGAAGCCTTTGTCGGGAAAGAATTGGGATTTATGAATTCTACTCCCGGATTTAAGGACTTTATTGCCCAATTTTTTGCCAGTCCCCTCCAGGAAGCCAAGCGAGAAATTGAAACCTTTGTTGATAACGATTCTCGGTCTTATTTATTAGTGTCGCAGAAATACCAACAGGGTCAAGCAGCGGTTTGTGTCAGCGTAGATATTACGGAACTCAAGCGCACAGAAGAGGCGTTGCGGTTGAGTGAGGAGAAGTTTGCTAAGGCTTTTCGCTGTTGTCCTAACTCGATTACGATTAGTACCTTAGTCGATGGACGATATATCGAAGTCAACGATACATTTGTGCGATATTCCGGTTATCAACGCCAAGAGGCGATTGGTCGCACGGTGGAGGAGTTGAATATCTGGGTACATTCGACTGATCGCGATCGCATGGTTGATCAGTTACAGCAGTATGGTGCGATTACCAACCAAGAATATGAGTTTCGTACCAAATCCGGTGAGATTTTAATCGGGTTACTCTCCGCCGAGATCATCCGTTTGAAAGGTCAACCCTGCTTATTAGCGCTTACCCATGATATTACCCAGCGTAAACTTGCCGAACAGCGACTTAGAGAGAGTGAAGTTCAATATCGGGCAATTTTTGAAGCCACTACGGATGGTTTAATTATTAGTGACTTAGACGGACAACTGGTGGAGGTGAATCCAGCCGCTTGTCAAATGCATGGTTATTCCTATTCCGAGTTTATCCAGCTTGATCCCGAACGCTTTATTCATCCGGACTCCCATCCCATATTTTACGAGTATCTGACGGCGGTTAGACAGGGGGTTCCCTTTCAGCGGGAAGCGGTGGATTTGCGTTCCGATGGGACGCCGTTTCCGATTGAGGTGCGGGGAACTGGGTTTATGTATAAAGGGAAACCCCATCTTTTAGCCGTGGTGCGGGATATTACTGAGCAAAAGCAAGCCGAAGCGAGATTACGAGAAGCCGCCGAACGCGATCGCTTGTTGGGGGAAATTGCGGCTCGTATTCGCCAATCCCTGGATCTGAATGAGATTATGAATACGACGGTGGAAGAGGTGCGTCACTTCCTGCACGCGGATCGGGTGCTGATTAGTTATATGGATGCAGCCATGCATGGCAAAGTTGTGGCGGAATCCGTGGCGGATAGTTTTCCTTCCTGTTGGGATTTAGCGGTGGAAAATGATGAGTATTTGCAGGAGTTAATTGCTTTATTTGAACATACTGATGTGCAAGTGATTGACGATACCCGTCTGATTGAAACCTCCCCGGAACGCGCCGACTATTTGCATCGCTTCCAAGTGAAAGCTGCTTTAGCCGTGGCGATTGTCGTGGATGAGCAAATGTATGGGTTGTTAGTGGCGCATCAATGCACAAAACCGCGTCATTGGCAACCGATGGAAGTGGATTTGTTGCGTCGTCTAGCCACACAAGTCGCCATTGCGATTAACCAAGGACGATTATACCAACAGCTTGGTCAACTGAATCTCAACTTAGAGCATCAAGTTCAAGAACGAACGGCGCAATTACAGCAGAAAATGCAGGAATTGCAGGAACTGAATCAACTGAAAGATATATTTTTACACGCGGTATCCCATGATTTACGCACCCCGGTGATGGGGATGCTGATGGTGTTGAAAAATATACTGAATCGTTACGCCTCAGATGAGACTCAAGATGCTCAGATAAGTGACAGCCAACAACCAACAATTCCCGTTTCCCCTGCAATTATAGAACGGATGATCCAAAGTAGCGATCGCCAACTGAATTTAATTAACTCGTTACTAGAGATTCATGCGGCGGAATCTTACGGAATTCCTTGCGAGTGTGAACCGTTGCAATTGAGTCAACTCATCCAAGAGATTTTGACCGAGTTGCAACCGTTATTAGTTAAAAATCAAGTTACGTTGACAAATCAAGTTCCCGATGAGTTACCGTTAGTGAATGCTGACGCCAAACAATTGTGGCGAGTATTTGAGAATATCATCACTAATGCAATGAAACACAACCCGCCGGGAATTCAGCTAACCCTGAGTACGACAGTGGTAGAAAATGCGGCTGAAGGGGAAAAAGTGCGGTGTGCGATCGCGGATAATGGAGTTGGGATGGATCAACAGCAGTGTGATCGGCTTTTTGATCTCTACTATCGCGGCGCATCTTCTCGCAGTTTAAGTGGGATTGGCTTAGGATTGTACCTGTGTCGCCAGATTATCAAAGCACACGGCGGTGAAATCGGCGTCATTAGTTCTCCAGGCGAGGGAACAACATTTTGGTTTACTCTACTCACTGCTGACGCCAGTCAAGGATAACGGAATTTCATGTAGGGTGGACAAGAGGTAAGCTGTTCGGCATTTAAACCTTAATGTCAATAATGGCTCTCATCCTTGTAGTGCGAGCATCTTGCTCGCTACTAATACCCAATTTAAATGCATGACAGCTTATAAACCCGGAGACTTTTACCTTATCCTTTGTGGTTCTTGCCCACCACACCGTAAAATACTTGTGAAATCTTCCTTGCTTATATTTCATGCGGCTGGAGAAAATTCACTTTTTCCGGAAAGCTAAATCGGTGGTTACGAACTTTGCGAACCATTGCCGCCATTACCATCAGCATCTTAGGGAAGCAGATGCAAACTATAGCACTAAACAGCGTGATCACTAAACACTCAAGCATACATAAAACCTGTATTTCTTAGTTTGGGGAAATGACATCATTGACATTTCCTTGCTCACCTATTGATTATTACAGGAAAATCCCCAATTTGAGATGAAGTAATGGTAAAAAAAACTTTTAGGTATGATAAGTTTTTCTGCTGATACGATTTGTTAAGCAGATAGAGCAAAGAACTGGGGGAGGGCGGGTTTTGCACAAAAGTTATCGGTTACATCCCACAAGTTAGTCCCTAAACCCGCCCCTACAGATTGTTTTGACAATGACGCGATACAATAAACAATCTCTACCGGGTTGATCCATGCTCAAAAACCTAGCCATTGGATTTGACGTTTAAACCGGGCGCAAGCCTTGCGCCCCTACAATTCTCATCCACCAATTAAGGTGATCAGAAGTCTAGCCATTGGAGATGATATTACAACATTCCGTCAAGTCCAAGAAAAACAGGGATTAATCTTGACGGAAGATAGCCAGTTTTTTACCGAATGGATGGCTGAATTACCTGCATTGAGCGAGACAGAGAAAGCACGGTTAGATCAGGTGCGTCGCAACTATCTCTACCAAATTTCCGATGGGATTCTGCTGGAAGAAACAATCAAAATGGTTGTGCTCGCCAACAAGCACTTGAAGCGTTACGGGCTTGGTGTTCGCAAAGGACAGCGTTAACATTGCTTAATTTGGCTAATCCCACGCTGATGCGAAATAATGCAGGTGCAAACTCTAATCATCAACGAGATTGTGATGACTGCATTTTTATTCATAACCGATTTAGATAACACTCTAGTTGGCGATGACGATGCCCTCAAGGAACTCAATCAGCAGTTAGAGCAGCATCGCCAAGATTATGGGACTAAGATCGTCTATGCTACCGGGCGATCGCCTGCCCTCTACCGGAAACTGACTAGCGAAAAGTCCCTGTTGCCACCGGATGCGCTGATTACCTCAGTTGGCACCGAAATTTGCTTCAATCCAGAGGAAGAAATCGTTGATCAAGAATGGGCGGATAGGCTGGCACAGGGGTGGAACCGGGACGCGGTTGTGGCTATAGCTGCCCATTATTCTGACCTGGTGCTGCAACCTGAGACAGAACAGCGCCCTTTTAAAGTCAGTTATGTGGTAAGTGAAGAAATTTCCTCAGAACTTTTGCCCCGTCTGGAATCCTCTTTACAAGAAAAAGGGTTAGATGTCAAGCTGATCTATAGTGGAGGTCAAGACTTAGATATTCTACCTCGTCAAGGAGATAAAGGTTTAGCGGTACAATTCCTGCGGAACAAATGGGACATGGACGCCACAAAAACCGTTGTCTGTGGTGATTCTGGTAATGATATCGCCCTGTTTAGTGCTGGGGAAGAACGAGGTATTCTGGTGGGAAATGCTAAACCTGAACTGCGTCAATGGTATGAGGAGAACAAAAAAGATTATCACTATTTCGCTCAGGCAGATTATGCAGATGGTATATTAGAGGGTCTGCATCATTTAGGATTTCTGGCTTAGGAATTGGGGATAGGAGAAGAGGGAACAGGGAAGATCGCCAACGGTGTAGAGACGTAGCATGCTACGTCTCTACTGATGTAACGGTTAGTCTAAATTTGGATGATCATATTTTAATGAATGATTAGTTATCTCAAGGGAACAGTCGCGACGATTCAGAAAGGGAATGGGAATCGAGTTACTCTGATTCTAGAGGTGAACCAAATCGGTTATGAGGTGCAAATTACTCGACAGCTATCCCAAGAGGTTCAGATTGGATCAGAACAAGTGGTACAAGTTTTTACTCACCTGCAAATCCGGGAAGACCAACAAATCCTCTATGGCTTCGCATCCGCCGCCGAACGGGATTTATTTCGCCAGTTGGTGAGTGTGAGTGGGATTGGTGCCCAATTAGCGATCGCACTTATCGATACCCTGGGACTACAAAGTCTGGTTCAGGCGATTGTCACCGGGAATACTCGCGCCTTAGCCAAAACACCGGGAGTGGGTAGCAAAACCGCTGAACGCATCGCCTTGGAACTGAAAACCAAGTTATCTGAATGGCGAAAATTCGCGGGTGTGGAAACCCCAGCCAGTGCAACGGGACCCTCCCCCGCTATTTTAGAAGATGTGGAAATGACCCTATTAGCCCTAGGGTATGAAACCGCCGAAATTACCCAGGCGCTGAATGCGATTAGTCAGGATGCACTGCTGGCGAAAAACCCCAACGCCGAGGAATGGATTCGACGCGCGATCGCATGGTTGAGTCAGTAGCCGTGGGAGTGATTATCTCCGGTCAAATACCCGGCGTCAAAATGGCGTAAACTCCTTATAGCATGGCAATTATGGGCAATCATCAGGACATGAGCGGATCAGGATTCGATTTGTGCGATCGCGTCTTCTGGTGACATACCACTTTCAAGGACTAATTTAATCCCAGGTAGGTATTTATCCATCATTGTCACGTTGGCATAAACTAAGCGTTGGATGAGGGCAAAACTGAGTCTATCCCCCTCGACATCAATACTGGTTTTGTAGCGAATCTCACCATCGGTGAAGTCTAATTCAAAATTACCAATCATCATGCCATAATTGGCTCTCGCGATAAACTCTCCCAGAGTTCGACGCTTAACTTTTGGCACTTTTATGGGGCAAATTGAGTAAAAAACAAATTGCTCTTCGTCTTCTCTCGCTTTAGCGTAACAGTTCCAGCTTCCATTGTCTCCCTCAAATGCCAGGTACAAAGCGGGTTCTCCTTGAATTTTGGCATAAGACCAATCATCCTCTGTAAAGAAGTTGACCATTGTCTGGAAAATGGGTTGGGTTGTAATGGTGTCTTGAGGTGTTGGTTCCGGTTCATCTTGAGCTAATTCGTGGAAGAAGCTAGATATTGATCCGATTGTTTCATTGGCAAAGTCTTTCGCAACAGTATCCAGACTACCACCGACTAAATCGGTGAAGAAGTTGGTAATACCTTCGGAGATTTCTTCAGAATCCGGTGTTTCTTTAGATAAAGCTTGGGGACTAAGATAAGACCAAAAAGTACGGTAACCTGTTTCGCCTGGTTCCTGTTGCTGTTTGACGGATAAGGCTAACCAACTTTCGGTAGATAGTAGGGAGTAGGAAAATTTGGAATTGTCAGATAGTGCTTCAGTTTTCTGTGTTTCGGATTTTTCGTTAGTAGACTCGGATGTTGATTCAGGGTGTTGTTGGCTGAGATTCACAAGGTAGGTTGCGGCTTCTTCAGCGTTGGTTGCTTTTTCTAATAGGAGGGGGAGTAAGTCGGGTTTGAGAAGAGTTTCGATTTGGATGTCGGGTGAGGGTTGGAAGTCGCCGTTGGTAAGGGGGGTACGGACTGCGGGTTTGAGGTTGAACAGGGCTTCGGTGTCAATAGGGTTGTAGAGTTCGGGGGTTACGCAGAAGGTGAGACGGCACTCCATGATTTCATCATTTTGTTGGGTTATGGAAAGGGAAGAGGCTAGAACAGTTAGAGGTGATTGAGAAGGAGCGTATAACGTTAGTTCATTCTAAGCAATTGCCTCAGCTGGGGACACATTCCTATAAATAACAGACATATCCCTCTTCTGTCACTCTCGGAAAATTCAAGTTATTACTGCGTTTGAAGTTGAGAGGAGAGAGAGTGAAAAACTCCTCAGAAACAGAGGCTCAGAGAGCATCAAAATCCCTCAAGGTTTACCTCATTGAATAACCGGGGTAGGTAATGCTTTATCTGCTTTTGATTTTTTCCTCCTTTAAAGAGCCACGCCTCCTGCCAAGATAGCATTCCTCTGGTCTGAACTAATAGTTCTACATATTCTTTTACCCCAATATCCATCTCCTGTAGTCCTATCTCATCTCCAAAGAGGAACAATTTCTCAGTTATTTTCCCGTTTGCAACTCGAAAGCAAGCCATTTTTCCCGAATCCGGAAAAAAGAAATCAAATGGTCGGATTGACTGATAAAAGGCTAAATCTTCCTCATTCATATCTTCAAACCACACTACATCCTTCCAACCCTTAGAAGGGTTGAAACCCAAGAGAGACTGGTCAAGACTCAATAATTCAATATGACCAGTAATCAAGAGATTTTCTGCTTTTTGATGGTCGATAAATGCGTTCTCTTTCAATTGCCATTCAAAAGATGCTTTACCAACTTCTCCATAAAAATTTATGACTTCTTCAGGTGCTTCAATTTCCCAGTCGGATAACAAAATCTTCACAACCTCAGAACCAGGACCATATTGCAATTGAGATTTGTAAACTTCAAGCAATGGATTATTTTCCAATTCTGCTTTTAGTTCATCTAAAGCTGAAAAATAAGGTCTATAACTCATAACTACATAATTTTATGGTGTTAAATCAATGCTAAATCCATTAGGCTTTTCAATCACTTTTTTGGCTACATAGGTTTTGTCAGAAGTCAAATACTCTTTGTAAGGAATATTTTTTCCCTTTTGTCGGAATACATTTTGAGCATCATTATAGTATTTATCCATAGCTGCGTATACGTCCATACTGTTGTTTTCCTGGCAAGCCGCAGCAACCCTTCGAGCCACATCCTGTGAGAAGCCGAGCTTGCTTTGAAGAAGCTTTCTACCTAATCCCTGAATTTTGACGATTTGTGAACCAGAAGTTGCGCTTTTTAAAGGCTCTGGTGCATTGGATCTCACTTGGTAAGAATCTAGTTGACCATCCCTAAAAGCCTGACCATTTTCCCATTTCATCATTCCCCAACTACAGTCAAAAACCTCTGCAAATTTGTCATGGGGTGGAGCGTGATAAGTCACCCTTACTTCGTACCACATGATAGTGCCAGGTTGATATAGTTTAGGTAATATCTTTGCCTCAACATATTTGTGATGATTGGTATTGGCATTAGCGGTACCTGGTACAAGATTTTGTTTATTTGCAGGTCCATGCATCTGAAAGTGGATAAGATGCATTCTTCTGAATTCGTTGTAAATTGATCTATCATTATTTCGGTTATTGGTGTCAATTTGATCTAAATACGACCATCCAGGTACATCTCTAACGCTATTAGATGCGTCACTACCCTTTGTATTTCCCGGCAGAGCTGTTAGTGGCTCTGCCTTCGCAAATGTAGGAGATGCTGGGAGGTTCCATTCCAGGTGTGAAGTTAATGTCTCTGCACTTTTGTCAACTACACCGATTATAATTAAATTATCTTTTAATTCTTCAAATTCTTTTCCTAGCAGACTTATCAGTCTATTGATTTCTCCCTGTAGTTTTGATAGGGTGATAGCAGGAGTATTTCGGTTTGGAGCGACAGCCTCTTCATATTGTTTGTCAAGCTCTGCTAAATCGTTTTTCTTAGAATAGATTTCGCTTACCTTATACTTGGCAATTGCCAAAGCATTTTGTTTGTTTCTATCAGTTCCAACGTTGGCACGTTGCTCCAAAAATTGTTTTACTTCCTCTTCCTTACTAGCAACTATAAGCTTTGCTTGATTCCCTTGACCTTTAAAGTAAAGCTTATGTGATTCCCCATCCTGAGTTTTAAAGGACTTTTTAAATGAAGCCCAATTTACCAAACTCTTTACTACTGTTTTTCCCTTTTCTTTCACCTTGTTCCCAAATTTCTTAGAAAACTTCTTCGCTTTCTTCAGAACCTTATCAATAGCCTTATCAATCCGGCTGCGAATCTTCTTGACAATACCCTGAACCTTCTTCGCCAAACCACTAATACCCAGCAGTGACGCCAAGAAGCCAATCACCACCGGGAGCGATCGCGCCAAAGCATTCTCCACCAGCTTCGCCGCACCACCAACAGCACCGGATGCGATCGCGGTTATCGCCTCAATTACGGCATTCACCAGTTCTACCACCTGGCTACCCTGGTTAATGAAGAACATCACGATGTCATAAATTGCCATCGCCGCCTTCACAAATGCTGAAGCCGGATTCAACAACCCGATAATCCATTTGATCCCAGCCGTAATCACCTGGGTGATCAGCATCCCCTTGATTTCCTCAATTACCGTCTCCTTCAAGTCACCAAATTGCTCTTGCACCTGTTCCCACAGTCCCATTGGTCCCTGATTCGCGATAATTTGGAATATCTCAACGCTCTTCTCCATCCCAGCGACAACGGGTTCGCCGAACAGTTTCACCGCTTTGCGGCGGATGTAGTTCCATGTCATTCCCAGTATCTGCATCACTAGGCTGAAGATACCCTTGAGACTGAAGATATCATCGGGTAACTGAATCCCCATCGAACCCATCGCCCCCGTCAGCCAGCCAATTAGACCCCCTTGCAGATGGTTCATAATGTTGCCCAGAAAGTTATTCAACCCCTGCTTCACACCACTGACGAGATTACCCAAGAACCCAATCGGATCTTTAATAATTGACCCAATTGCACTCGCTGCTTTGGCTAACACGTTTTGCAGCATGTTCTTGAGCTTATTAATCGTGTCGATTACCCCAGCCATCGCATCAAACGCTTGAGCAAACCAGGGTTGATTCGATGCCTTCATCTCCTTAATCTGAGCATCCAGTTGCTGGAGATTTTCCGTGTACTGCTGTGCCAGTTTATCGACTAATTCCGTCTCTTTATCTTTAACACTCTGTTCTAGATCATCAAACTTGGTCTGAATATCCTGTGCGGCTTCGGTTCCGACTTGCTTAAGCGCTTCAGGTAAACCCGCAACGTACTCTTTAATTTCCTCTCTGCCTTCAGTAATTCTCTCTTTCGCCTTATTAAGTTGCTCACTGACATAGTTGGCAATATCGGTTAGACCTTTATCTACCTCATTTAGATACTGATTACGTCCTTCATCGAAGAAGCCTGTTACTTCAGGGGGTATACCAAATAATTTATCTTTTCCCCAGCGAACCCAACCATCTGGTCCTTCATACCGCTTCATGTACTTTTCCATGTGAGGAGCAACATAGTCCTCAAATTTTTGTTTGGCGGTATCAGCAGTTACCTTGAAACGGTTGGTAACTTCTGTATCTAAACCATTGAGGATACCTTCAACATCTGTTTTAGTCTCCTGGTAAATCCCATCAATGTCTTTAGCGACTTTATCCCGTTCCTGCTCATCCTTCGTTTTCGTCTCATCCTGACGCCCCATCACTTGAGCCAAGAGCTGCTCCCGCTCACCATGCATTCCTTGGAGCTGGGTTTAACTGGTCGTTTGAGCTTCAGACTGGGCTTGATTTAACGTCCCTTGCTCTTGCTGACGATACTCCTGTGGTGCTTCAACGGCTCTTTGTTGAGCGCCTTTCTTCGCATCCAAGGCTTGCACAAATTGGGGTTCATTGGAAGAAGCCAGTTGTTCTGACGTCACATCAGCCTCAGCCATTTGCTGATCAAGTTTCTGACTCTCAGCTTGCATGGGTGCAGAAACTTCGGATTCCGGTTTGGGTTTCGGTGTGGCTTGAGCTGCACCGATATCCCCTGGTGTTGAACCTGCATCCGGCTGC
Source organism: Coleofasciculus sp. C1-SOL-03 (assembly GCF_040220555.1). Taxonomy (NCBI): domain Bacteria; kingdom Bacillati; phylum Cyanobacteriota; class Cyanophyceae; order Coleofasciculales; family Coleofasciculaceae; genus Coleofasciculus; species Coleofasciculus sp. C1-SOL-03. Next base: position 20,538 of record NZ_JAVJUO010000073.1, on the reverse strand, counting down.
TCTAAGGGTTTTACCTCTTTGGGTTCAATCCCACTGGTATCAGGAGCTTCCTGGGTTTTCTCGGCAACGGGACCTGCGGCTTGTTCTGCTGTTTCTTTCGCCTGATTGGACATATCGCCCTTCACCGAAGAAAGCAGATTGTTGTCTTTAAATTTATCGGCATCTTCTAGGGTTTTGGGAGCCGCCTGGTTCACCTTGTCCATTACAGCAGCTTTAAATGCTTCGGCATTAAATTCCCCAGGAGGTTGCTGCTCCATTTCCTGGACTTGCTTGTCTTGCGCCTTACTTTCTACTTCATTGCTGGGGGGTTCAGAGGCATCCTGGGCTTCCTTTGATTCAGACTCGGCGGGATCATGTTGTTTTTCTTTCTGGGCAACTCCCTTAGCTTTTTTGACTGTAGCTTGGAAATCGGGGTCAGCCTCTGGGGAAGCTGGCGATGCAGCGCCACCGCCAGCCGCTTCACTCTTGGGAGCATCACTTGCAGCCGCTGGCTGAGTACCTATCTCAGTTGCACTCGCGGGTGCGCCACCTGCTGCCATTTCCGGTGCAGCCGCCATACCACCAGGTTCTGCTGTCTCTGGTGCTGCTCCAGTTCCCCCACTGTCTACTTGGGGAGTGGCTGGAGTCATCTCACCACCTGATTCGGGTGCTGCTGGAGCTGGTTGTGCTGGCTGGGGTTGGACGCCTGCACTGGATGGTTCGTCTTGAGGATTTTCTCGGCGTTGGATTTTCGGTTGTGGGATAGAAGTCGGTGTCAGGTTTGGTTTCGGCTGTAACTTATTGCGTTTCGTCGCAACTTGCTTAACCGATTTCGCCTGAACCTGATTGCCATTTTGCTGCACGACATGAGTTAACTCATGTGCCAATAATTCCTGTCCCGGTTTACTATCGGGTTGATATTCTCCCTTTTTAAAGAAGATGTCTTTACCTGTTGTAAATGCCTTTGCCTGTATCGATTTATTCAGTTTGTCTGATTCAGAATCAGTATGAACTTTTACCTGACTAAAATCTGCCCCAAACGCCTGCTCCATCGGCTGACGCACGTTCTCGGATAGGGCTTGTCCACTACCGCGCTTCTGTTGAATGGATTGGTCTAGAGATGGTGTAGCTGTGGCGTCAGAGGATTGTCACTGTGTTTCTTTTTTCTGAACCGTTTCTTCTTCGGGTTCTTGCAGGGGCTGGTTTTGGATGGCTTCATCCTCAGTATTATCCTGACGTTGAACCGTTTGAGCGGGTGACTGATTCAATACAGGATTAACTGGCTTTACAGGTGACTCAATTCGCTGGGATTTAAAGGTATTGAGTCGATTTAATCCGGGGTTAGAGGTAGGTTTTATTGGCTGGACAACCTGATTCGACAACCTGCCCAAATTAACCTGTCTGGGGATCGAAGATGAGGGTGTACCGGGAACGTTTACTGGAATGTCTAGAAAATTATGATACTCTTCTGATTGTTCAGTTTGTTGATCGGGTGTGTCTGAGGTTTCTCCTTGGCGTTGAACCGTTTGAGACTCACTCGATGATATCTCGTCTTCTTCCGCCTCTGGCATTTCCTGGCGTTGGATGGTTTCATCCGATTCCTGCGCCTCTTGTTCAGCTTCTGGCTCAACCTTTTCCTCATTTTCAACAGGCTGCTGTTGAATGGAATTGCCTAATCCTCCGAAGTTTACCTGTCTTTGTATAGAGGATGGCGATGTACCCGGAGCGTTGATGGGAAGTTCTAGGAAATTACGAGCGGGTTGTTTCGCTTTCGCTTGAATTTCAGTTTCTTCTTCTTCTTGATTATCAATGCTATCTGTATCAGATTCAGGTATTGCCTCGGCTTCACTATCAGGTATTTCCTGACGCTGGATACTACTATCTGCTGCGGAAGCATCTGAGGCTTCAGCAAAAGCAAGATCCTCTGGCTTTTTCGTCTCGTCTTGAACGTCTGACGCATCCGCCTGAATCTCTACAGCATCAGTAGTGGGCTGCTGGTTTGCGATCTCACCTGCCTTTGACTGAATCGGACTGGCTTCGGCTGTTGGCGCAGGAGCTTGAATTGGAATCTTTTGGGAGTTATAACCTACCTGGGAAATTTGCTCGGCTTGTTGTTTGAGCTGTAGTTTTTCCTGGGGCGATAATGTCGGTGACAGCACTTTGACACGACGCCTCTGTATCTTGAAGGGATTCGGCACGGGGGTCGAATTGGGCTTTGAGAATCCTTTTTTCCAGAGATGTTCGTGAGAAGACATTGCCGAGTGCCTCAACGATAGCGGTGATTCTGCTGAAGAATTATTCTATTCTACCTGCTTAGTGCTGGAAATTGATCAAATTTTGCTCAAAATTTAGGCAGCTAGCTAAATAAGTTTTGTGAAGGGGCGCGATCGCTTCTCCATCTCACTCAATATTCTTACCCTCTGTACAGGTACGCATTACTTCTACTCTTCATTCTTAATCAATTCACCTAAATACAGTTCAACAAACGTCTCGGCGGCGGCTGGATTAATATCTTTAAGCGCTTTGACGATATCTGCTACCGTCTCAGCCGTGGGATCTGCGCGTTCATGAAACCAACGATTGACGATGGTGCGCTCAATGCCTAATGCCACCGCCAATTTATTCTGGCTAATTCCGTAGGTTTTTAACACCTGCTTAAGGGCTTGTCCTGCTCTTCCCATAAGCTTACCTTGCCCTTACTTTTGATCATCATTCTTAATCAATTCACCTAAATACAGTTCAACAAACGTTTCGGCGGCGGCTGGATTAATTCCCTGAAGTGCCTGGACAATCTCTCTTACCGTCTCTGCCGTTGGATCTCTAACTTCATGAACCCAACGGTAAACACTGCCACGTTCAATTCCTAGTGTCACCGCCAACTTATTCTGGCTGATTCCGTAGGTGTTTAAAACCTGCCTGAGTGCTTCGCCTGCTTTTCCCATGCCTCTAATCGTGTCAGAGGCGGATAAAGAAGTAAATGTAAGCCTACTGGATCACATCCTGGTAGAATTAAGATGTAACCTATTAGGTTTACATCAAGCGGCAACTCAAAATCAGGTGAACCCCAATGTTAGAAGACTTTATCCCCGATATCCTCGAAACGCTTACCGTTCCCCCTTCTCCATCAGCCAAACCAGAACCCACTCCCCACCGTGAACCTGTCAAAATCTCGATTATTGGTTCTCGCCGAGGCGTTAATAGCATCATTCGCACCTTGTACCGCCTCCGATTCGCTGAAGTGATGGAATGGAGTCCCTTGCAGCCTACTGGCAATCCTGGGGAATTTGTGAGTATGTTGATTCGGCAGATTTCTACCCATTAAGAAACGTTTCTAAACCGACGAAAGTCGGGGCGGGTTTAGTCACTTATGGGTGCAACCGAAACGATACTGGTGAAACCCGCCCCTACAAATGCACCCCCAACTTGCCCTCTCCAGCTATCCGCGTCAAAATGAAGAAAAGTAAAAATGCTTATTATTTCGATACATTCTCTGAAAATGGCGCAAGAACAGGCATACAATCAAACCTTGGATTACGATTTGGTCATCGTCGGTGGCGGTATTGTCGGCGCAACCTTCGCCTGTGCGTTGAAAAAGTCCGGGTTGCGGATTGGATTAATTGAGGCAAAACCTCAGTCAGTCGCCGTAGCCAGACGACAAGCTTACGCCCTCTCACTGCTTTCTGGGCGCATTTTCCAAGGAATTGGGGTTTGGCAGACTATTCAGCCGCAAGTTGCTACCTATCGGCAAATTCGCCTCTCTGATGGCGATTATCCCAAATTCGTGCAATTTTCCCCCAGGGATTTAGGTACGCAGGATTTAGGGTATGTGGGTGAACATCGTCCCCTGCTTACGTCGCTATATGAGTTTTTGGCAGATTGTCCGACTGTAAGCTGGTTGTCTCCGGCGGAAGTGGTGGATGTGGAGTATCAAGCCTCTGGGGTAGAGGTTATGGTAAACGTGGATGGAAACTCTCAGACTCTGCGATCGCGCTTAGTTGTCGCTGCTGATGGTTCGCGATCGCGTATTCGTACAGCCGCCGGAATCGGGACAAAAGGCTGGAACTATTGGCAATCCTGCGTCACCGCCCGCATCAAAACTGAGAAATCCCATAATGATACCGCCTTTGAACGCTTCTGGGAAAGTGGTCCGATGGGGGTACTTCCCCTCGCCGAAAATCGCTGTCAGGTGGTGTGGACAGCCCCTCACGCCGAAGCGCAACAGTTAAAAGACTTAGATGAAAAGGAATTCCTTGAACTCCTAGAATACCGCACAGGCGGACTGTTGGGGCATTTAGAATTAGATAGCGATCGCATCGTTTTTCCCGTACAGTTAATGCAAAGCGATCGCTACACCCAACACCGCCTCGCCCTGATTGGCGACGCCGCCCATTGTTGTCATCCTGTGGGTGGACAAGGACTAAATATGGGCATCCGAGACGCCGCCGCCCTTGCCCAAGTTATCCAAGATGCCCATCAACAGGGTGAAGATATCGGAGACGAACAGATACTCAAGCGCTACGAACGGTGGCGCAAACGCGAAAATCTAGTTATTTTAGGCTTTACTGATTTCCTGGATCGAATATTTTCTAATCACTGGTTGCCCATCGTTACCCTACGTCGCCTAGGATTATGGATGTTGCGTCATCTGCATCCTGTTAAGTGTTATGCTCTGCAATTGATGACAGGTTTAAAAGGACGTACTCCTCAAGTCGCTCAAATTAATCGAATGACGCTGACTTAAGTAGAATGTTACGAATTTGGACGTTAAAAAATCAATTATAGGTGATTTGCCGGACATAATATCATTGAGAGTTACATTCATCAGATAGGTGATAACATATATAATGAATGACATCCATATAGCAGTCGCCAAGGCGATTAGGACAAAGCAAAATGCGCCAAACCTTGACCAGTCAATCTTTTCCCTTCTGCCTTCTGCCCTCTGCCCTCTGCCTTTTGCTATAAACCACAAAATAAAGGTAATATTTAAGAATTAGTGATCTTGTTAAGATACGTAATGTTATCCATTTCAGAATACAATTCGTGGTCAGCAATCGGACGATTTTCAACAGGTGGAATGTAAACTGTTACGCCTTGATGGAGAAACTCGGCATAAGACTCTATATCATTAAGGGAAAAAACTGTCAGCGCTGATTGTACTAAGGGATAAGTGGAAGAATAGACAGCAACTAGCTTGTGTTCTGGTGGGTAAAACTTCAGTAAGTAATGCTTAATTCGAGCAAAACGTTCTGGTTTACTCGCTGATTCGGAATATAAGCGGCTTTCAACAGTTCCAATCTGCCACAGTAAGCAAGGAACATCTGATTGTAGCGGACGCTGCCGTAACAGTAAATCCGTTGCTTCATACATTTGAAGACCAACTTTCAGAAATGCTCGATTTTGGCTGTAGCAACTCGTGTATGGAGGAGCTTGGGTGCATCAAAGCATTCTTTTCATCGTCTGTGAGTTTGTAATCCTCCATGGCTTTGTGACAATCGGTAAGTATTAGGTTATGGAAGTCATCATCCAATAACACCCTTAGTAAAAGGCTTCGCATCTGTTCACTTGGCATAACCGATTTTCTAATTACTTTGCACACTAAAAAAGTAGCATTGGTAGCTACTTCAAGCAATAGAAACAGTTAAAGTCTACAGAAAAATTTAACCTCTGTGTTATGTACAGCAACATGGAAGTAAGTCGTCGGACAAAAGAAAACGGCACTGTATGAAGTTTTGTAATGAAAAGTCCTAGTACAAGAAGGCAGAAGTCCGAAGGCAGAGGGCAGAAGGCTATAAGCCTTATGGTAGCTGCTTTTAAGGAGCTTGTTAACTGATTAGTTATTTCTGCCGCGCTGCACTAGATAGCTGGTCGTGGATCAGATGTGTAGGCTGACTTTAGTGGTGTAAATGTAAAAATGTGTCTCTAGCACTACGCCGAAGCCAACTGAATAACCTTTTTTAATATTTGTTGGTGTTCGGTCGATAATGATCAGATATTTTAAGCTAAATATTAGCTTTAACCTTCGGGAGCAATAAGTAGGCGTAAAAGATTTTCTAAGTTGTTCAAATCGCCAACAATACGTCGGACAGGAGGGGGCCACACCCGCAGCAGTGTTGGAGTCGCTGAAATTTGATTAGCTTCCGCCTGTTCGGGATGCTTAAAGACATCAATTACTTTTAGAGTGTAAGGATATTGGAGAGATTGCTCAAGTAACTGATGCAGTTTTTTCAAGATATGTTCTGTTGAACCACTATGTCCCGATACAAATAAACGCAGGACATAACTAGGAGTAGATTCAGGCTGACTCGGATTTGACTCTCTTTCTGAGTGCGAGGAATCCGAAGGCTCAACTCCTGTAGATTGTAGGTGGGAGGATTCTTGCCATGATGTTTGTTGCATCGTCAAACGTTCTGGGAAAGACCAAGGAGATTTGATCAAAGTTGAATCGTCATTATGCCTAGGATTAGCATCAGACAACGTTTCGATACATTGATCCGGGCGATCGCAACGGATAATCAAATCATGATCCTGCCATAGTTGGGGAAAGCGATCGCGATAAGTCTCCAAAACCATGGGATCACAAGACTCTTCCCGCCAAGGAGTGACTTGCCAGACCAGATTTCTAACGCCAAACACCGCATTCAGCAAAGCCTGATAGTGTTGAATCGGCGGATAAAGTTCCGCTGACGTTCGCACCTGTTGGGTATAAGGATCAAGCCAGCGATCAATTGTGCCAGTATATCCCGGTACTAAAAAATGGGGCGGTTCCGGTAATCCGAGAATTTCTTGCAAACTCGCACACAGATGCAAATGCCAATGTTCTTGTTTTTTCGGGTCAACGCTATAAATTAAATCTCCCCCTGGTGTAAATAGGGCAATACCCTTAAATAACTGAGGAAACGAGCGTTGAATCTCGTTCATTGCTGATTGTTGATTGTCGCAAATTAGAGTTTTTTTAGTAAATTAAGGTGGCAGATCACAAGATAAGATTTTCCTTGCTGCCACCTCTTTGTCCTAACATAAGACGCAGCTTGCTTCTTTTAGGGAAGCGAGTATGGCGAATGACGAATGACATAAGACAAATGCCATAAGACGATTAAACACGACCCCGTAACATCATCGCCATTTCATTTTGAGTCGGCGACTGTTCTAGGGCAGTTTCTTCGGTGATACGTCCTTCCTGATAAAGGTTAAACAAGGACTTATTCATCGTGATCATGCCGTCAAATTCATTAGCCGCCATTAATTCATGAACTTCCTCATATTCACCCTTGCGGATATAATCCCGAATCGCTTCTGTATTAATCAGAATGTCATGGAAGGCAGCACGTTTGCCATCCGTGGTGCGACATAACCCTTGGGCAATGATTGCCACCATTGATTCAGCAAAAGCGATGCGGATCGCGTGTTGTTCTTCTGGATTATAAAGGTTGAGAATCCGTTCAATCGTCTTCACCGCACTGTTCGTGTGCAGCGTTCCCATAACTAAGTGACCCGTTTGAGCCGCTTTCAGGGCTGTATTGACAGTTCCCCTGTCCCGCATTTCCCCCAGCAGAATCACATCCGGATCTTCCCGCAAGGAGGCTTTTAACGCATTGTCAAACTCGAGGGTATGAGCGCCGACTTCCCGTTGCTTAATTAGGGCTTTTTGGCTTTTGTGGACAAATTCGATTGGGTCTTCAATCGTAATGATATGCTTCGCCATCTCCTTGTTCATGTAGTCAATCATCGCCGCTAGCGTCGTTGACTTACCTGAACCCGTTGGACCGGTGACCAGAATTAAACCCTTGTGGTAATTACAGACATCCCTGAGGATTGGAGGGAGTCGCAACTGTTCCATCGTCAAAATCTTGAGCGGAATCAAGCGCATGACTATGGCTGGTCCAGTCAGGGAGTCGAAGATATTAATCCGCACTCTGGCAAAGTCATACTGTGCCGCACCATCAAATTCGAGTTCGTTCTGGAAGCGGCGAATTTCTTCATCACTGAGAATTTCCCGCAACCAACACATAAACGTGGATTTATCGGTTACAGGATGTTCTGTCCGTTCCATTTCCCCTCGGTTTCGCATCCGGGGTACTTCACCGACACCAACGTGAACATCAGAAAAGCCCTTGTCATACGCCTCACGGATGAGCTGGGCTAATGTTGGCTGTCCAGGAGAAAGTCCCTCACTGGGGGGTGGTGTTCGGCGTTTAACGCCAGATGAAGGTGGGCGAGAACTAGGCGCTGTTTTAACGGCGGTAGACCCTGATGCGGATTGACCCGCTTTGGGCGGCATCGGCATCGTTTTGGAGGGCATCGCTTGCGTCGCACCCGGAGAAGCTTTCCGGGAACCCGCCCCCTTTGACGATGGCGGTGGGGCTGGAGGAACGCGGGGTGGAGGGGGTGGCGTACTCGGAGATCGTTTTGGATCGGGCATGGTTGGACGATTACTTAAGTTAGATTTTCTATACTGGTGCTTCCAGAATTCCCAAGCTGTAGGGGTTATATATCATTCACGTACACTTACCCTCCACTATAGAACCATATCTAGCTGATCGAAAAGTTTTCGGTTAAGTAATCACGGCAGGATTGCTGTAACGGCGATAATAGTTTCATTGGACTTGAGCTTAACTAAGCGATCGCCACACCCATCTTTGCCGGACAACTTTACAGATTTTAACGATACACTCATGACTCGATTGTCGCTGGTTAGCAACACAGCCGTCTCGGTTTGAGAGGCATTGATGACTCCCATTAACCGATCCGTTGAGGTTTTAAATTGCAGGGCTTGAGTACCGAGATCACCGCGTTTGATGCGTCTGGCTACACCGAGTCCAATGCGTTTGCCATAGCCTTGCTCAGACACCAGTAACAGATTCTGGTTGGGCGCGATCGCCACACATCCAACTAATTCCTCCCGACGCCGCAGTCGTAATGCCTGATTTCCTTGGGCTGTACGCCCCATAATGGGTAAATTTTGGTCGTTAATTTCAAAGCGTAATAAGCGCCCATTACTGGTAGCGATAATCAAATCATCAGTGGGTTGAGCCAGGGTAACATACGCTAGAGAATCCTCCTCTTTGAGCTTGACCACAGTTAAACCCCGTGCCGTTAGGTTGAGTAACTCGGTAGCGGGTAGACGCTTAACTCGTCCCTGTTGGGTGAGCAAAATCAGGCTGAGAGACTCAGTGAGTTCTTGGGGTCGAAAATGGGCGATAACGGTTTCGGATTGAGCCGCATCAGGCAGGAGATGAGTCAAGGGGACGCCTTGCTTGCGTCCTGCTGATGGCGGGATATCTTGCACTTTCAAGGGGTAGGCTTTGCCTCCACTGGTGAGGGTGGCAAATTCTGACTCAGTTGTAGTTTGCTGCGTCTGAACCACAAAGTCGTTCCCCTCTTTGATCGAGGGTTGGGATTTGGGATCAGGGGCACAACGGAGGCGTTGTACGTGTCCTTGATAGGTAAACTCCAGAACCGTTTGTTCGACTTCTGTGTCAATCAGACTTGGCGATGGGGGTTTTGAGGTCGAGGTTTTCGGCTTGTCTGAGGTTTTGGTTTTCTTGCGGGTTTGTTTTTCGGATTTGGGTTGTTTGGGTTCTTTAAGAGATTGCGCTGACCGGATTTTGGTGCGACGCGGATCAGCATATTTCCGTTTAAGCGATCGCAACTCTTTTTTCAGGGTTTTGAGGAGTTCATGTCGGCTACTCAGGAGTTCCTGGAGGGTTTCTATGCGGACGTTGAGTTCCTCAAATTCAGTCTGGAGTTTTTGTCGTTCTAACCCCGTGAGACGACGCATCGGCATGGCGAGAATGGCATCAGCTTGACTCTCACTCAGGTTTAACTGGTCTTGAAAACGAGTCTTGGCGGTGGTGCCATCAGGTGCATGGGTAAGGATTTCAATCACGCGATTGAGTTGATTTAAGCAAACCAATAACCCTTCCACCAGATGACGTCGCTGTCGTTTCTGGTCAAGTTCATAGGTATATTGCCGGGTTAGGGTTTGTTCCCGAAAGCGTAAAAATTCTTCCAGACATTGCCGTAGGGGTAGCTGGCGGGGCTGTCCATTGACCAATGCCAGCATAATCGCGCCAAAGTTACTTTGGAGGGGAGTTTGTTTGTAGAGGTGTTGGAGAACATCTCTGGGATGAGCGTCCCGTTTGAGTTCCACAACCACCCGCATCCCCCGGCGATCGCTCTCGTCGCGCAAATCGGCAATTCCTTCTAAGCGCCCTTGGTTCACCAGATCGGCAATTTTTTCAATCCAAGCCGCCTTATTCACTTGATAGGGTAATTCTGTGACAATGAGTGCCGTGCGGCGATGACGGCGAGTTCGACCAACTTGAATCTCTTCTACCTTGGCGATTCCCCGCACCGGAATAATGCCGCGTCCACTGCGATAGGCATCCCGAATACCCGACGTATCGATAATTTCACCCCCTGTGGGAAAATCGGGTCCGGGAATTAATTTCCATAATTTTTCATCCGCCAGATCCGGGCGATCAATCAAGGCGATTAACCCATCTACAATTTCGCCCAAGTTATGAGGCGGAATATTCGTTGCCATGCCAACCGCAATGCCAGAGCAACCATTGAGCAGTAAAATGGGTAGTTGAGCGGGTAAAACCACAGGCTCTTGTTGAGAGCCATCGAAATTATCGATAAAATCAACGGTTGCCTCGCCAATTTCTGATAGGAGGGCTTCATGACTGATGGGAGACAGCCGCGTCTCTGTGTAACGCATGGCAGCCGGTGGGTCGTTATCCACCGACCCAAAATTGCCATGACCCGCCAATAGTGGATAGCGAGTGGAAAAGTCTTGGATCAAGCGCACCATAGCATCGTAGACAGCTTGATCCCCATGGGGATGATACTTCCCCAAAACATCACCCACTACGCGAGCGCACTTACGGTAGGGTCTATCGGGGGTTAAACCCAATTCGTACATGGCATACAAGATACGCCGATGCACGGGCTTTAGACCGTCGCAAACGTCTGGCAGGGCACGCCCAACGATGACACTCATGGCATATTCAAGATATGACTGTTGCATCTCTGCATGGAGGGGCGTGGGAATAACTTGACCAGTCGCCAGCAGATTCAACTGTTTTGCCATGAGTTCTGTGTCCTAATTTCTAACCACAACGAGATGAAAATTTGATTTTTTTTGTGGCAACATTGCCCAGTCCCTGTCAGACTGATGATCAAATCGCACTTTTGTTGAAAAGACGACTTTCTTGATGCAACGCCCATGAAAACCGTTCTGATTGTAGAAGACGATCCCATTAATCTTCGCGTTTTTTCCAAAATTCTCACGAAGCGGGGTGGCTTGAATGTCAAGGGAACCGAAGATGTAGAGGAGGTCATGAAAATTGCCCACGCGGGAGATGCAGATATTATCTTGATGGATGTTTCCCTGGCTCACAGTGTTTACCAAGGTAAGCCAGTAGACGGCATCAAGATTACCCAAATGCTGAAAGCGGACGCTCAAACCAGCAATCTGCCCATTATATTAGTCACGGCTCATGCTATGGAAGGCGATCGCGAAAACTTCCTTAAGCAAAGTGGTGCTGATGGTTATATCTCTAAACCTGTTGTGGATCATCAACAGTTTGTCGATCAAATCCTGGCACTTCTGCCCAAAGATTAGGCAAACCTGAGTAAGAGCCTCGTCTGGAGATAACCCTGGTTGGTATAGGACGATTCATCCTCTGAAACTGGGTGCTGACATTGCCGAACCATTAGAGTCTTGCTAAAGTACACCTGTACTGTACCACAACCGTTTCGGCAAAATATAGAGGTTCACCAACCTTGTCCTAAAAGGGACAAGGATTGACCAAGCCAGTTTGGACAACGTAAGCGGTGAATAGCCTAAGTAAACCTAGTTCTGGCACAGACTTCCGAATACTTCCCTAGTTCGGACTATCTCTAAGCCTAATTGGTTAGGCGTTGGGTAATGCCAAGACATCTTGGACTGGGTGGGCGAAGGGACTTATTACAGGGGAAGCTGGTTCCTGGGATTATCTCCATTTAAAAACCAGCATTTAATTGTAAAGCTGTCTTATAAAGACAAGGTTTGGGACCCAAAGGAGTTTCGATGAAAAACGTCAGAAAGCCTGCGGTCAGTTTTGTTGATACATTCCCTGATACCATACCTTAGCAACGTAGAGACGCGCCACGGCGCGTCTGGGAACACTCAAATTTTGATTCAAGGGGTAACGTCCACTTGTACAGGAATATTGTCACCAGGGGCAAGAGTTGCCTGGATACGAGGGTTTGCCAAAAACTTTTGAGTATCAGCGATTAGACGTTCCCCCCAAAGATTTTCCTTGAGAAAATCTAAATCACCATAACGCTCATCCGAACGGAGAGCCGTTTCTCCTAGGGCAAGACCCCTGTCTTGTTCCCCCTGAGTATAAAGCGCTACCGCAACAGCCAGCTTCGGTTCAGCCGCTTCTGGATCAATCGCGATCGAGTCTTGCCATTTGTCAATCGCGCCAGCCACATCCCCCTGTTCATACATGACCAACCCGATATTATTAATCGCGGGCCACACGGGCCAGGTATCGCTGGGTTCCTGAGCGGCAGCTTTTTCGTAGGCAGCGATCGCCATTGGATACTGATTCAGCATATAGTAGGCGTTGCCTAGATCAAAAAGCGCTTCGGGAACCTCAGGTTCTATCTTCAAGCCAGCTTCTAAACTAGACACAGCTTTTCGATACTCCTCTTTCTGAAAATAGGCATTGCCTAAGGAAAAGAGAACACCCGCCTCTTCCGGTTTCAAGGATTGAGCCTTAGAGAGCGCCTCAATTCCCTCATCCAATTGCTGGTTTTGGATATACAAGGTTCCCAAAATAAACCAAGTTTCAAAACTATTGGGAGCAAGCTGAGTTGCTAGTTTAGCTCTAGACAATGCCAGATCATATTGCTGGAAACGGGTAAGCTGAACGGCATCCTGCGCTAGATTCAAGCCTTGCTGCTCCAATTCCTCAGCATCGAGCTGTAGGGTATAAGGAAGCAGGGCTTGTCCAGAAACAGGAGCAGGTTTGGTCATCCAAGCCAGCAGAACAAAAATCGGCAACAACAGAATACGTTTGAACACGGCGAAGTCTCAAACCACAACAAAGAATCTTCAGCTACGTTAGCACTCTTACTGGCGTTCTCGTCCAGGGAATAATGTGGAAGACTGAAGCAGCAGGGATGTCGGGGCGGGTTTTATCGCTAATCTGCGGGAGAAAACCGATAACCTAAATTGAGGATGCCCTTCGTTAGTACGGTTAGTATAGGAATAAAGGAACTTGAACGGCTTAGACGGGCGTCGTTGACGTAGCACCAACCGAGATAGCCAAATCAGTGCAACGGAAACAGATGATTGATTGTTTGTTTTTGCGCCTTGGGAGGAAAATAAGTGTTCACTCCTTAAAAGCAAGAATTCTGCTGTAACAGATTAATGGGGGAACCTGACACAGACTATGGGTAAAGTCAAAAATCCTCTCCCTTGGGTAATGGGATTCATCACAGCCAGCCTTGTTGTCGTGGGTGGTGTGGGATATTATTGGGTGGTTGCGGCAAAACCAGACCAACTTAATCTTGATGAACTGACTGTGCCAGTGGATGTGCAGGATTTAGCCGTGCGAATCACGGCAAATGGTACGGTACAACCGATTCAAACCGTTAATCTGAGTCCGAAAACCTCAGGTCGTTTGGTTAAGCTGGAAGTCGAACAAGGGGATCGGGTTGACGCAGGAGACGTGGTGGCGGTAATGGAACAAGAGGATCTTAAAGCTCGGTTTGTAGCCGCCAGAGCTGACCTAAAACAGGCACAAGCCCGTCTCGCTGAAGCCAAAGCGGGTCCTCGTCCGGAAGAAATAGCCCAAGCCAAACAGCGATTTCAGCAAGCCCAAGCCCGTTTAGCCGAAGCCCTCGTCGGTAATCCCAGAGAAATTGACCAAGCGGTGGCTCAAGCTCAGACTGCCAGTTCCCGCTTAGATTTAGCCACGGTACGAGTCCAACGGTATAAGTACTTAGTGGAAGAGGGAGTTGTATCCCAAGATCGGTTTGATGAAGCCTTAACGGAAGCCCGCACCGCTAAAGCCCAACTTGAGGAAGCCAAACAACGTCTAGCCCAAGTCCGCAATACGAAAAACACTGAGGAGCAAACTAGCCCAGAGATTGTTCAACTCAAAGCAGCAGTCAATGAAGCGGGTTTTGCGGTGCAGGAATTGCTCAAAGGAACACGCAAAGAAGAAATTGACCAACTTGAAGCCGCTGTAGAAGCGGCGAAAGCCCAAACCCAAGCTGCCTACATCCAATTACAAGACACGATTATTCGTGCGCCTTTTCCGGGAATTATCACTCAGAAATATGCTACCGTTGGCGCATTTGTCACGCCAACAACCTCGGCATCAAGTACCGCTTCAGCGACCTCAACTTCAATCGTGGCATTAGCCACCCAACAACTAGAGGTTCTGGCTGAAGTTCCAGAGGTTGATATTGGACAAATTCAAGAAAAACAGCCCGTCAAAGTTATTTCAGATGCATTTCCGGATCAGGCGTTTCGAGGTCAGGTAAGGCTAGTTGCCCCAGAAGCTGTTGTGGAGAATGATGTCACCTCCTTTCAAGTGCGAGTTGCCTTAGCCCCTGAAGCACAAGAAAAGTTGCGATCAGGGATGAATGTTGATCTGACATTTTTAGGAAAACCGATTAGCGATGCTCTGGTTGTTCCGACAGTGGCGGTTGTGACTCAAGAGGGCGAAACTGGAGTTATGGTTCCTGATTTTGAAGATCAGCCTAAGTTTAAACCAGTCACGATTGGAGCAACTATTGAGGATAAAACTCAGATTATCCGGGGATTGAGAGAAGGGGAAAAGGTTTTTATTGATTTGCCTGAAAATTATAATCCTGACGAAGAAGAGTAGGAGAAATGTGGAGAAGTTTAAGGGAAACCAAGATCGCTAATTGCCAATCCGTCTTTGTCGCCTCTTTTATCTCTTGGTCTTCTGAAAAACCGTCTCTAGGCAAACATTGTAGGGGCGACCCACCATACTCAATCAACATTACCTACCCCTTAATTTTACCGGGTCGCCCCCCGCTTACAGGTGTAGCTTTTTATTTTAGGGTGGGGACAAGATAAGGGGGACAAGGTGATAAAAAGACAAGTGTATTTAGACAGGGGTGAGTCGATATAGGTTGATTCTTACGCCGCCTACTATGTGCAGCGACTCGCCCCTACAACCACGATAATCCTATAATGACTAATTACTAATTACTAATGACCAATGGATATTGTAGAAAGCATCAAAATGGCATCTACCACGTTGATGGCGAATAAGCTACGCAGTAGCTTAACCATGCTGGGTATCATCATTGGCAATGCTTCGGTGATCGCGATGGTGGGGATTGGACAGGGAGCGCAAAAGCTAGCCTCTGAACAGTTTGAAGCTCTCGGACCCAATGTCCTATTTGTGATTCCTGGCTCTCGTGAAGCGCAACAAACAACGGTTGATTTTCCCAAAACATTGGTTTGGGAAGATGCTAAGGCGATCGCGACTCAAGTTCCAGCCGTTGCTGAAGTCGCCCCGCAAATTAATCTGAGATATTTAATCACCTACCGCAATCGCAATAGTAATTCATTGGTAACCGGAACAACTCCAGAATTTTTATCAGTTCGCAGCTTTAATATTGACAAAGGACGGTTTTTTAACGATATTGATGTCAAACGCAATAACCAAGTGGTGATTCTGGGTTCTGAAGTCGTCGGAAAATTATTTGGCTATCAAGATCCGATTGGTCAATCGGTGCGAATTAAAGATGTTAGCTTTGAAGTTATCGGGGTGATGGAACCCAAAGGTACTTTTTTAGGCAATAACCAGGATGATGCGGTGTTTATCCCTTTGAGTACGATGGCGAATCGATTGCGGGGACGAACTTCGCCTTACGGGGTTCAAGTGAGCTGGATTGCTGTTTCTGCTAGGAATAGAGATAGTATTAGTGCGGCGCAGTTTCAAATTGAAAACTTACTGCGGCGACGCCATAAGATTGTGGGTGAAGATGATTTTGGCGTTCAGACTCAGGAAGATATCTTACAAATCGTCAATACGGTGACAGGTGCATTAACGATCATGCTCGCCGCGATCGCAGCCATTTCCTTAGTTGTTGGCGGTATCGGCGTAATGAACATTATGCTGGTATCAGTTAGGGAACGAACCCAGGAAATTGGACTACGGAAAGCCGTGGGTGCTAGAGAACAGGATATCCTGATTCAGTTTATGATTGAAGCCATTATTCTCTCCGCCGCCGGGGGAATTATTGGAACCGCAATTGGTGTGAGTGGTGTTGTGCTGGTTGGTGCTTTCTCGCCGTTAAAAGCTGGAATTTCTCCCATTGCTATTCTCGTGGCTGTTGGCGTTTCCGGAGGAATTGGTTTATTTTTTGGCGTCGTTCCCGCCAGACAAGCCGCGAAACTTGACCCAATTGTGGCGTTGAGAAGTGCTTAGAGTGCCATGGCACATCTGTCAATTGTAGGGAGGTTAGCGACAATTTGTAGGGAGGTTAGCGACAATTGTAGGGGCAGGTTTAGGCACAATTGTAGGGGCAGGTTTAGGCACAATTGTAGGGGCGGGTTTAGGCACAATTGTAGGGGCGGGTTTAGGCACAATTGTAGGGGCGGGTTTAGGCACAATTGTAGGGGCGGGTTTAGGCACAATTGTAGGGGCGGGTTTAGGGAATAAAGTCAGCTATTCACCGATAATGGAACAACAAAACCCGCCCTTCTCACCGATAATGGAACAACAAAACCCGCCCTTCTCACCGATAATGGAACAACAAAACCCGCCTGCGATCGCGCCACAGCAACCAGACGCCAGAGGGGTGATTCGTAGGGAATTTAATTCTCATGGGTGAAAATAGGTATAAATATCTTCGGCTAAACGCGAACCAATTCCCGGAACTTCAGTAAGCTGTTGTACCGATGCTTCTCGAATATAATCAATAGACCGAAAATGTGCCAATAGCTGTTTTTGACGGGCAAATCCTAATCCGGGAATTTCATCTAAGCGAGAACGGCGTAATGTATCGCTGCGTTGCTGGCGATGGAAACTTACGGCGAAACGATGCGCCTCATCGCGTAAACGCCGCAATAATTGCACCCCCGGTTGTTCCGCGTCGGTGGGGAGGGGAAAGGATTCACCGGGGAGAAAGATTTCCTCCCGTTGCTTGGCTAAACTCACCACTCGGACTTTATCCAACAGGTTCATATCCTGTAATACCGCAACCACGGCGGAGAGTTGTCCTTTACCACCATCAATCATAATTAAATCCGGGAAATCATCAGAGATTTTTTGTTCCCTGGAAAGGGCGGGTTTAGTTAGGTTATCGGTTTGTGGCGAAATGGTATCGGTCAAACCCGTTCCTACATCGGTGTTTCCCTGGTGGTTGGCAAGGGCGGGTTTAGTTAGGTTATCGGTTTGTGGCGAAATGGTATCGGTTAAACCCGCCCCTACGTCTTTATATTTACGAAAACGGCGACGAATGACTTCCGCTAAACTGGCAAAATCATCGGAATGACCAATGGTTACTGTCGGATTTTTTATCTTATAGTGGCGATAATGTTGTTTCGCTGGCGTCCCATTAATAAACACCACCTGAGACGCTACCGGATTCGCCCCCTGAATGTGAGAAATATCATACCCTTCAATCCGATGGGGTAAATCCGGTAAATCCAAAATTGCGGCTAAATCTTGCATCGCTTGGCTATTGCGGTCAGCGAATTTCTGCGTCCGTTCTAACTCATACTTCGCATTCCGTTCCACCATTTCAATTAATTCGGCTTTGGTTTGGCGTTGGGGAACGATAATTGTCACTTTCCGCCCTTTTTGTTCACTTAACCATTCTGCCAATAACTCGGTATCGGTTAACTCATGCTGGACTAAAATTTCACTGGGAATTTCTACCGCGTCAACGGTTTGATAATGGTCTTCTAATACCCGTTGTAAAATTGCCCCTCGTTCAATTCCCCCTGATGGAACTTCCGCAAAAAATCCCAATCGTCCGACTAATCGACCTGCACGAATCTGGAATAATTGAATACAAGCCTGATTAGCATCCGCCGCCAGGGCGATCGCATCCCGTGATACGGTATCATCGGGTAGGGCGACTTTTTGATCCGCACTCAGGGCGTTCAACCCTTTAATCTGATCCCGAATTTTCGCGGCTAACTCAAAGTTCAGCGATTCCGCCGCTTGTTCCATATTTTTGGATAAAATATCAATCAGTTCCCCTGTTCGTCCCTGAAACACCATCGCCATTTTTTGCACCATCTGGCGATACTCTTGGGGGGAAATTAGCTGTTGACAAACCCCAGGACAACGTCCAATATCATAGTTAAGACAAGGGCGGTCTTTAAACAGAGGACGAGGACGTTGACGTTGGGGGAAAATCTGCTTGAGTAGGTGTAATGTACTTCGCAGCAACCCCACATCCACATAAGGACCATAATAGCGATCCTTTTCCTTTCTCAGGTTCCGCTTGCGGGTAATAAAGATACGCGGATAGTCTTCTGACCAAGTAATACAAATATAGGGATATTTCTTATCATCTTTGAGCAGCACATTAAAATACGGCTGATGCTGCTTGACTAAATTCGCTTCTAATGCTAAGGCTTCGGCTTCCGTATCGGTCACAATAAACTCAATCTCCGCCACCTGACGCACCATCATGGCGATCCGGGGACTCAGGGGTTGGGTGTTACGGAAATAGGAACGAACGCGCGATCGCAGCTTCTTTGATTTACCAATATAGAGGATGCGATCGCTCCCGTCACGCATTAAGTAAACCCCAGGTTCAGCCGGGATTTCTTTCAGGCGATGTTCTAGGCGATCGGGATTATTGACTAGAGGGGTTACTTTAGCCGAGGATACCACAGATACTGCTCATCTCGCTTACTCATCTTATCTTTATTTTAATTCATCAGCCATGGAACATTTAATCGGGACGAGAGGTCAAAGGGAAAATCGGACAATTGGAGGCGATTTCCCCCCAAAATATAGCAATCCTATTTGAGTCGTGTCCAAAAATCTGATAATTTTCGGGAATGGGCAATGGGCAATAGTAAATAGTTTCCAGGCTTTTTTCTATTTTTGATTTTTCACAACCTATTTAGGATTGCTATAGATAGTTCTTTTCATTCGCTGACACCCCGAATCAAATTAACTCGTGGTGGACTAAGCTTATGCCAGTAAATTAGCCTCAAAACCTTACTGTTTCCTGTTCCCTAATCTCAACCGTTAACTTTAATTGTGTCCACCCACTTAATTTCGCCATTCAGTTGTCAACACTATCAGGAGTTTGAACCATGAAAAAAATACTCATAATTGCCGCCAGTTTATTTATCATATCAGCAGAATCGGCTCAAGCTTGTAGTTGTATGCCAGCTACGCCTGAGCAACATTTTGAATCGGCTAATGCTGTCTTTTCGGGTCGAGTCGTTAATGTGATCACTCCTCGCCGAACTCGCCAACGTCCCCAATTCTCGTTTCCCAAAAAACGAGTCATGTTTGAAGTGTCCGACGTTTGGAAAGGACAAGAAAGACGTCGATTAATGGTGATGACATCCGATTCCAGTGCGAGTTGCGGTTTCAATTTTGTCGAAGGAAAATCTTACCTCGTCTATGCCTCGCGTTCAGATAATCGCTTAACCACATCTCTGTGCAGTGGCACAAAACTATTAAGCCAAGCCCAAGAGGATTTAAAGATGTTAGAAGACCCAGAAACCCCATCCAATACTGTTGCGTTTGAAACCTTAGAAAAAAGCTGGAATAGTGGACTAGAAGAACCCTTTGAGACCGTAATTCGCGATCAAGCGACATGGGAGCAATTTTGGGCAAATCTTCATTCAATTGATATACCAACGCCATCATTACCTGAGGTTGACTTTACTGAAAATATGGTGATTGGAGTTGGACTAGGCAATAAACCCAGTGGTGGCTATAGTGTTGAAATTAAAGATATCCTGATAAAAGATGATAAGCTGGTGATTAACGCTGTAGAACAGCAACCGGGACGGAACTGCATGACAACAATGGCAATTACTCAACCTTATCACCTAGTTACAGTAGAACAATCCGATTTACCCGTTCAATTTAACCGTAAAACTGAGATCGTGAACTGTGAGTAATGTCAACAAAGGAAACAGGGAACAGGGTATAGGGAACAGGGAACGGTTTGGGTCTGGTGGGTTACGGCGGATAGAACATTTAACGGTTATTTCTCTGATTAAATATCCGCCTAACCCACCCTACTGGCGTGGCACACCTTATTTGGTGGATTAGAATCGTAGGGGCGCACCGACGTGCGCCCAATTTCACGGTCAAATCTATTCCACAATTTTAGCTGTGTCAGTCCACTACAATTACTGTGAGTAATGTCAAGCAAGGTAATAGGGAATAGGAAACGGTTTTTCCATGACTGAAACCCCATTACTCTGCTGTATGAGTCAAAAAGTGTATTCAGTTTGCTCATATCCAGGTTTATTGCTGACGACAAACTCTGCGTCCCTCTGCGCTTACCTCTGCGTCCCTC
>NZ_JAVJUO010000072.1:0-36287 GCF_040220555.1 Coleofasciculus sp. C1-SOL-03 | reverse complement strand
TATCGGCTGTTTTGCCGGAAAAATGCCCAAATCCTCAACCCTAAATCAATTGACCCAAAGTCTTAGCCACCCCGCACAAGTTGCCATAAGAAGTCGGAGTGGCTAGAGGAGTGTTACTATTTCTTCTAGCTTCCAGACTGGGTATTGCAGTTTGGGGGTTAGCCGCTCAGAGCTGCGCTAACAGCTTTGAGTGGCGCTAAGATTTTGAGATTTAATTTGGATTATTTTAGCACATTGAAGGATGGATGCTCCAGGGTCAAGGCTTTGTTACAAAAGTTTAATCTTATTCAACCTTATCTCATCCCTACCGCCGAGGTGTTAATATAACTATGTTAAAGAAGTTTAAGTAATTCTATAGATAAAATAGTCAATATAGCTTGGGTCAATGAGGCAGAAAAATGCTTAACGAAATTAGCTCTGAACTGGAAAAGGAAAACTTGAAGGAAGCGGCGCTTGATATGAGTAGTATTAAGCAAATTTTGGAAAGCCGTTTAACTTCTAATTCTTTACAGGATGAGATATCTGAATTTTTTCGAGAAGTCGCTGCCCTTAAAGGTCAAAGTGTTCACGATACCCTAAATCAGATGGTTACGGGAACACAAAAATATTTGGAAGCCGTTAATACATCTATTGAGTTTAAAAATGGTCTTCCTACAGATCTAGATAAATTTGTAGACAAGCTAGAAAATATTTCTATAGGGATAGAAGCTTGCTGGGATTTATTTTCACCAGAAAACCGTCAATTTTTTATTGATAGAGCTAATTATTTTTGTGAAGCTGCCTCTAAGTTGCAAGGGTGGACAGGTTTACTGATTAGATTAAAATTACTTTTTCCTTCTATTTTCAGCCAAGAAAATTTATTTAAAAAATACAAAGATTCTTTCTTATTGATACCCAAAGCTGTAAATAGGGCAATAGAACTGCGAGAATCAAAGCGTACTACACAACTTGAAGCTACTGCAAAATTGCTACTGGAACAGGCAAGAGAAATCAGCAAAAAGCAACAGTATTTATTGCCCTATTTAAAACATTTAGGGCGTAATACCGAAGAACAAATAGAAAAAAATCAAGCAGCAATGGCTTGGGCAAAAGCCAGAATGGAAGAGATTGAACGTAAACGCAATCAACGTAATTCATAAGGTGAAAGTTTTATTAGACTCCGGAGTGCTTGCATTACTTGTTAGTCCGATTCAGGATATGTCAGAAGCAAAGGAAAATGAAATATATCAATGTACAGAATGGTTCTATTCTCTTTTATCTAAAGGTGTATTTATATTAGCTTCAGAAATTTCTGATTATGAGGTTAGGCGAGAGTTAATCCGGATAAAAAGTGAGGGAATAAAACGTTTAAATGACTTCAGAGACACAGAGTTGATTGACTTTCTCCCGCTTGATACGAATATAATGCAAAAAGCTGCCTATTTTTGGGCTGATGCACGGCAAAATCATATACCTACATCAGATGATAAAAATATTGATGCAGATATGATTATTTCAGCTCAATGGAGTATATTAAGCGAAGCCTATCCTGGTCAAGCTGTCTATATAGCTACAAAAAATATTCGTCATCTTAAGATATTTGCTAAAGAATATGCTATGGAATGGATTAATATTAAAATTTAACTACCTAAATTTTCATCTCTAAATAAAGAAAGTTGGTTATCGAGAGGTATTGGTATAACTTGTATCACTTCCTGAATCGTATGTATCACTTCCTGAATCGTATATTTTGTAGATATAAACTCGCAGTTAAATAGAAGGATAAGTGGTAGGGTGGGCATTGCGACACGGGATACTCCTGAAATCTTACCCTGTAGGATATGCAATGCCCACCAAACGTATAGGGGTAGACGGCTACAACTGTTAGATTTGGCGGAGATTGCCCGAAAAATTGGGGAGTGAGGGATTTGGGTTAACGTTTCACTGCTGGATGAGTGTGTCAAAATTAACTCAACAGGAGTTGAGCGTTTTGAGCAATGGTGTGGACACCCGGACAGCAGTTGCACGGCGGCAAATATACGATTCAGAAAGTGTTAGGGCATGGGCGGTTTGGTCTCACCTACCTTGCCAGGGATAAAGATGGTGAGGCGGTTGTGATTAAAACACCGAACGATGAATCCCTTAATCGACCTGACTTTGACCGATTACAGCAAGTGTTTGTGCAAGAAGCCGTCAAACTGGCTAAGTGCAAACATCCCCATATTGTCAAGGCGGAGGAACCCTTCCAAGAAAATGGGGTGTGGTGTATTGCCATGGAGTATATTGACGGGGTGGATTTAGATAGCCGCGCCCAGCCTATTTTGCCTGAAGAGGAAGCCCTACGTTATATCCAGCAAATTAGTGATGCTTTGATTGTCGTTCATGAGAATGGCTTGCTGCATCGAGATATTCAGCCACAAAACATTATGGTACGGGCTGGCAAAGCTGAAGCGGTGCTGATTGATTTTGGATTAGCACGGGAATTTGACCACGATTTGACTGTGACTCGTACCGAAGAAATTGCTGAAGGTTTTGCTCCCCTAGAACTCTATTCTCGACAAGCCGTTCCAGCCCCTAGTTGTACTCGCGAACGGACATAACTCTCATCTAACCGTTGTGTACCTTCAACCAGAATGGCTTCCACTCTCCCTTCAATTACGCGAATTTCTACTACTTCCGTGGATAAAGACTCTTCAAGAATAACAGCTCTGGAGGTAATAAAACCTTGCTCTATATACAGTTGGGAAATAGCATCAGCAACCGAACTGAGTTCTTCAATGGTAGTTCGGCTTCCTGCTAAGGGTTGAATAATGGGATTTAATTCAGTTTCATCAAAAATAGTACTTCCTGTGACTCGAATATCCGCAACCTGAATTTCCGTTGAGTCTGGCGTTTGAATCGGAGGTGCTTCTTTGACTTCTATTTCTTGAATAATCCATCCGGGTTGATCAAATCGGGGATTAGGTATGATATCTCTTTGTGCCAATTGTGAAAAGCTTGGCTCAGATGTGCTTGTCGGATTCTGCTCCTGTGGATTAGAGCTTAGAGTTTGTGGGGTTAAAGGTTGCTCAAGCAGCAGATGTTCGGGTGTCTCTATCGGGGAGAGTTTTGGTTGAAGTATTACTTTTAATTCTTCAGCCGCTACAGTGGGTAGAGTGTAACTAAAGACCATACCAACTGCGCCCATGAGGGGAAACAGTGGCAACATACTCCAAACAACCTTTGCTTTATGTCGATCTATCATTAGTTCAATGAGGTTATTACGGCTGAAAATTAATCGTCTATCGCTAGCATCTTCAAGCGTTTCAATATTCTTAACACATCATATAAATCATGACCTGGGTTAAACATATCAAAAATTCTCGACATTGTATATTGAGGCAAGGGATTCTGTCCCAATTTGAGAAAGCGAAAACTACTGCCATTGGCAATTAGTCCAAAACTAGGACGTTCGGGATTGGGATTAGATAACATATAGGCTAAAATTTAATGAATTGCCATTTTACTACTATTCTCAAGCGGTCAGCATTAGGTCTCAGTTAACCTAAGGAAGCCACAAAATAAATTTCTTGCTAAAAGTTCAAGTAAGAATCGAGCTGACTGGGTAAGTCTTTCAACCCGTTTTAACGGGTTTAAGCTTTTAGCCAGAACTTTAGTTCTCGGCTGAATGCTAATTAGTCACGACAATTGAAAAAGGGCGGGTTTTGAAGCAACGCTATTATCAATACCGCAATGAAAATCCATAAACCCGCCCCTACATGGGTAAACAATTAGTCACGACAATTGAAAAAGGGCGGGTTTGAACAAATGTTATTATCAATAGCACAATGAAAGTCCATAAACCCGCCCCTACATGGGTAAACAATTAGGAATAGGAAAAATTAATCTCGCCATAAGGCAATTCCGCCTAATAATCCGTTGATATTGGGGACAATTTTGACATTGGGCGGTAACTCGAAGGTGATTTTTTTTGCTTCCCCACCCCCAATATAAAGATAGTCGTAGGGCGCAGGAGAATAAACAGAAGTTAGATCAGCTTGCTCAGATGACGGAAACACTGATCCGCAATCGGCTGAATGTGAAATAGATTTTGTCTTATTTTTACTTGGCTTCCATCCAATTGTTGCCCTGACTCACATCCACCACCAATGGTACAGCCAACTCAACCGCTGATTCCATCGTCTCTGGAATTTTTCCTTGCAATTCCTCCCATTCATTCGGTGGAACTTCAAAGACTAATTCATCATGGACTTGCAATAACAATCGCGCTTGGTAATTCTGTAATACCTCATGCATTTTTACCATGGCAATTTTGATAATATCCGCACTAGAGCCTTGAATCGGCGCATTGGCGGCGGCTCGGAGTAACCCCGCGTCATATTGACCAATTCCCTTAAATTCATCCAAATTAATCCCTTGGGAATCCTTACCTTTAGCATTACGCAGTCGGTTGCTATTGAACTCAAAGTAACGACGACGTCCTAAAATCGTCTCCACATAACCGTTGGCGATCGCCTCCCGCTTCTTCTGCTCTAAATACCCGAAAACTCGCCCATAGCGCTGTTTCAATCGCTCAATAAACGCCTTTCCTTCCGCCGCTGATACCCCCGCTTCCCTGGCAAATCGCTGGGGTCCCATACCGTAAATCACGCCAAAGTTAATTGTTTTTCCTAATCGCCGTTCCTCTGGCGTTACGGTTTCTTTTTCAAATAATAATTGAGCGGTTACGGCGTGAACATCCTGATTATTCCGGTAGGTTTCCACCAGCACAGGTTCTTGACTCAGATGTGCCAAAATCCGTAACTCAATTTGGGAATAGTCTGCGGATACCAACAACCAACCGGGTTCTGGTACAAATGCTTTACGAATTTGCCGACTAAACGCCGTCCGAATCGGAATATTCTGCAAATTCGGATTCGATGACGATAAACGTCCCGTACTGGTTATGGTTTGGTTAAAATCCGTATGCACGCGCTGGGTATCTGCATGAACCAGCTTCGGCAACGCATCAACATAAGTAGATTTTAATTTAGAGAGGGTACGGTGTTCCAGAATAGCATCAATCACCGGATGATCCCCTTGCAACTTTTCCAATGTGGCATGATCCGTTGAATACCCGGTTTTCATTTTGCGCGACTTGCGGCGGTCGAGATTCAGTTTTTCAAACAGTAACTCACTTAACTGTTTGGGAGAGCCTAAATTAAAGTCTGTTCCGGCTTCTTGGTACGCCTTCTGCTCAATTTCGACCAGTTTCTTTTCCAGAGAGTCGGAGAGGTCTTTCAGATAATCCGTATCAATGCGAATCCCCTGATATTCCATCTGGGTTAACACCGGTTCTAACGGTTGCTCAACTTCCAGCAACAGCGTTTCTAGGGCGGGAATTGCCTTGAGTTCTTCCCGCAGTTTAGGAACCAGTTGAAACGTGGCATAGACTTGCATCCCGCAGTATTCTGCCACGGTTTGGCTATTTAATGCGGCAATGGTTTTGCCTTTAGGAATCTTTAAGTCTTTGTAGCTTTTTAGCTGAATTTGGGGGAAGTAGCGTTCCGTTATGCTATTAAGATTATGACTATTATCGGGATTAAGGACATAACTGGCTAGCATGGTATCCATGACTACCCCTGCCAGTTTAATCCCCTGAGTCTGGAACACCAGGCGATCAAACTTTACATTTTGTAGCACTTTCGGATAGCGATCGCTCTCTAAAATAGGACGCAGTGCGTCTAGAACGGTCTGTTGATCTAAATTGTCACCCTGGTTATGGGCGATGGGGATATAAGCAACGTCTGCTGGTTCGATTCCCCAACAGCAGCCAATACCCACCAGTTCGGCATTCCGTGGCTTTAAAGCGCTGGTTTCCGTATCCCAAGCCACTGGCGTTTCTGCATTTGTGCAGTTTTCCAGACTTTTAACCAGCTGATCTAACTTATCTTTGGTGTCAATAAGTCTAGGTTGAATCGGACAACTGGCTACTGTTTGTTTCTGGTAGTCTTCTGTTTCCTCGGCTGTCCAAAACGACAGATCTGGACTACTATCGGTAACGGATGGTTCTGATGCTCTCCCTTTCTCTTCCACCACGTTTCCACCAAAACGCTGCTGGAGTTGATCAATTTTCTTTAAGAAAGAGTCGAACTCCAAGTTTTGTAACAGGGGTTTGAGGACAGAAGTATCAAAGCCCTCTAACTTGCTATTCTCTAACTCCACGTCCACCGGCGCATCATATACCAATTGTGCTAGGTACTTAGAATGTTCGGCATCCTGTTGTCCGGTTTCCAGCTTAGTTTTCACCGCACCTTTAACCTGATCCAGGGATGCATAAATGCCTTCCAGGGAACCAAAATCATTCAGTAACTTAACCGCCGTTTTTTCGCCAATTCCCCTCACTCCCGGAATGTTATCGGATTTATCGCCACAGAGGGCTTTGTAATCCACCACCTGTTCGGGTGTAATCCCCAGTTTATTTTTTACTTCTTGGGTGCTAAATTCTGCCAGTCCTGTGGAATTACCGCTTTTCAAAGCCTTTTGGCTTAGATAGAGAACGGTAATCGGCTTTTGCGGATCAATGAGTTGAAACAGGTCGCGATCGCCCGTTAAAATTTTCACCTGATACCCTTTATCGATCGCCCGATGTGCCAAGGTGGCTAACACATCATCAGCCTCGTAGCCTGGAACCGCCAATACGGGTAAATTCAACGCCGTCAGCAATTCCTTCAGATTCTGCAAATCCGGGATAAAGTCTTCCGGTGTTTCCGGTCTATCGGCTTTATAGGTATCATCTGCTTCGTGGCGAAACGTGGGCAATTCCAGGTCAAACGCCACCGCCATCGCCTGAGGCTGCTGGGAACTGATCACCTCTAACAAGGATTTGAGAAAGCCAAAACACACGCTGGTGGGTATCCCTGTCTTGGTTCGCAATCCACCTCCTTTAATGAAGGCGTAATAAGAACGGAAAGCCAGAGAATGACCGTCAACCAGAATAAATAGAGGTTTTGCTGCTGTTGTGGGGTCAGCAGAAGGAGAGGAGTTAGGCACAGGCGTTGATTGAGACATAGCCTCATTTTAGCTAATCCGACAAGAAGCCCCACATCCAACTGCAACTTGGGATCAGGTCAGTGTGGCAGAATGCCACCGAGTTACGTCTGCCTATCAGAATGTGGTGTTGTTGAGAAACCATCAAACAAAAAGCAGTTGGTATTTCCATCCAACTACTTTCAGTATCGGGTTAGGTTATACTTTTTTCAAATAGCCAGCAATTACCGTTTAACGGCTTGGCGACGACGGCTGATGAAACCAATCACACCTAAACCAAGTAATGCTCCAACTGTACCGGGTTCAGGAACTGACTCGTGTGTTACCTTCACTACCCAATCTTGGTAGTCATAGTAGTAGTTTTCAGAATCTTTCTTGAACATGCCATCTTCCATACCCAGGAAGTAAGCGCCTTGTTCTACTACAGTCAAGAACTTGTCAGGATTACTCTCTACATAATCCTCAGTTAGAAGGGAAGGATAGTTCTGATCGGTTTCTACATTAAACGTGTAACTATCTTTCTGAGTGACCGCGAAGCCAGAGAAGTTACTTGCCCCACCGCCAAAGCCACGGTCTAACAGTCCTAATTGGTAGTTTACCCCGTCTTCAAAGGTATATTTCACAGTACAGTCTTCACTGATACTGATAGCACAGGTTCCCAACCAATCATTGTCATTGCCGGAGCCAGGGTCGTATGCACGCAAGCCTTCTGTAAACAGTGAAACGAACGTACCTCCAGAGCCATCAGGATTGACGCCAGACAGGAAACCGAAGTCTGAGTAAGTCTTACCTCTAGAACCTAGCCCTTCTGGAACCACGACGCTAAATTCGTAAGTTTTACCATCACCCTCAAATGTTTGTGTAGCATGGGGAATAGGCATTGGACCGATACCATTCATAAAAGGGCTGTTATCGATGACGTCAACGCCTAGAGTAATAGCGGATGCAGGAGCGCCTAAACTGGCTAGTGTGGTAGCTGTAGCAGCAGCGATACTTAGGCTAGAAATAATTGGTAATTTCATAGTAGTAGATCCTTTCCGGAGAACTTTATCTTGACTAGAGAGAGTTAGGCTTGAGTCAATTAACTGATACTCTTGGAGCCAATAGATTTTTCTCTCATGACTACATCTTAGAATGCCATAAGAGGCTTTTTCCCTTAAGAGGGCAATTTACATCAACTCTTCATCAATTTTCCCTTTTATATAAAGCTTTTATGAAGAAAGACACCGATGAGTAAAAACTCACCGTGAGTGATGAACCTCTACAGTGATTGTTTGTGACCTGAGATACACCCCGCTAAAAACGAGGATGCTCTAAATCACTAACTGGAAATTGCTTATGTTAAACGATACTTATATCTGAGATAACAAATACTCAAACATCCAAGCGGCAAGCATTAGAGCCGTTTAAACTTGGTCTAACCAGAATGTCACAGTTTGCTGATGTTCGGTAAATATACTCAAGCAACTGTTCAGCTTGAGCAGTTTGCTCTAGGAACAAGCTGATAAAACTGCCTCAATCCAAGAGCGGAAACTTTTCCGAACAGTTCTCCATCTTTGGATGCAACAGAAATCTTCATTTGGAGGTATGGGCAATTTGTCAAACAATTGTTACGATTTGTAATATAGCTTGGGAACGCTTGACCCGTTCACAGACCCTAGCCTTTGCCAAATGGCGGCTTGTGTCATCTGAATGTCCTGTTTCTAACATTCGAGGAGATAACCATGTCCCAACCCATTCAACTTTCCCTAGAGCAACAATTTAATATCCGCTCGTTTGAAACCCAGGTACAGAAAATGAGCCGGGAACAGGCTCAAGACTTTCTGGTGAAGCTCTACGAGCAAATGATCATGCGTGAGAATATGTATAAAGAGTTTCTCAAGCATGAATGGGGGTTAGAACCCAGTTAAAAGTACGAGCAGTGGTCCCTGTGTAGTGGGCGACCTCCGTCTCTTGCTCGGTTCCTGCACAGGAAAGGAGCTGGGGATGCTGGGGCGTCAACTTTTATACAGCGTCAGTGGAAACACAATAAGTCAGACAAAGTCATACACTAGAGAGTCAGTCCTGTTCTAGGAATTCGACGAATTAACAGTTAGGCAGGTTAAGGACTATCGAAGAGTGTCCTGCTTCCTGGGATTTCTACAGGTGTACGAGCAACCTCGGATTAATTATTAGATGGGTTGGCTGGGATACTTCACTCTCTGAAACCCAAAACGCCACACGAGTGAGAAGGGAGTGCATCGAAGAGGCTAAAACGACTAGCTCAACCAAGATTCAGTAAAATTAAGCAAGAATGCTCTTTTCCTGGTGTTTTCTCTGAAAAAAAGCACACATTTACTATAGAGATCCGCCAAGCGGTAAGCTTGAATCCGTAAGCTACCCAATGCCAAACCTGCTTTGACACTGGGTTTTGTGATAAAAAAATATTCTTCCTATCTTATGTTTCAGCGTTGCTTAATTTGCACCAATTTTGCCGACGGTTTGTATCGGTTGGTCGAGTTTGTACCCAGTTTAGCGGCGAATGGCATCCAAACGATTATCTTTCTCCATAGCGTACCATTATGGGAGGAAGGGGAAATTCCCCGGATTGATGAGCAAGGAATTGTCCAGGCTCGCGATCGCCTGCAAGCTGGATTGAAAAATATACCAGAGGATGTAGAGGTTCACATCGAAGTTCTCTCCGGGCGTCCTTTGGATACGATTCCCAAAGTTGCCAAAAACTACGACGTCGATGTGATTTTCACGGGGATGGAAAGTCGCAATTTTTTACAAGAAAAGCTGTTTGGTAGCACAACAGCCGGATTAGCCAGGAACTATACCACTCCCCTGATGATTCTGCGTCCCCAACTGGTTTCGACATATACCTGTGAAGAACTCGCTCTGCGCTGTCAACATCTATTCCGCTACTTTCTGATTCCTTATAACGGCGGTAAGGCGTCGGAGTATCTGTTGCAAAAGGTAAAGGCTTATGCCCAAAAACGCCCGGATCACTCGCTCTGTGAGTGCTTGTTAATCTGGGTGATTGAAGAGTGGCGACGGAAACCTGTATCCCAAGAGCAACAAGTCCAAGTTGCCCAGGAAAAGCTCAAGCAGATTAAAGCTGACTTAGAAGGGTTGGGTTTGCAGGTTCAGACAGAAGTCCGCATCGGTAATCCTTATTTGGAAGTTTTAGATGCAGCGACAGTGTTTGACATCAGCGCGATCGCCGTTTCCTCGGAAACCATCGGCAGTATTATTGAATTACCTGTGCGTAGCTTTGCTGGGGAGTTGATGCGGCGTAGTTGGCATCCCGTTCTCTTCTTTCCACCACCGAGTTAACCAAATTCGACAAATCCCCATCTGTCTACACGGTGGGGATGATACAATTTGTGACTAGCTAGACTAACTTAGCAAAGCCTTGCCGGAGCTGTTGCTCTCGCTGCCGGAGTTCAGCAATCAACTCTTCTTCTCTCAAGACAACACCCCCTCGGGTAATTTGTTGTTTGGCTTGCAGCTTATGCGCCAGTTGATGACAAACCTGACATTTGCCTAAAATTCCCATAATAGATGGGGCAAATTTGGCAAAAACGAATTCATCTTCCGAGGTAAACCCTTTTTTGTCAATGCGCTGAGATAAGTCTTCGTGAGGATTGGAATGCGGTTTAAGCTTGTTGATAAATTGAGCAACGGCAACCACCTCTTTTTGGCGATTCAACAGGGGCCACGCCAAGATTGTATAAGTACGGTAGCCTGTTTTTTGATCCGTTTTCTTGGCTTGCTCGGAACGGGGGTCATCGTAGACATCAAAGGGAATATTGATCATGTTGGACGAGTGGGCAGCCAAACCGACAATTCCCTTGTTCATCGGGATATCAATGATTAAAGACCCCCCTTTTCCATCCTCAGCGATTAAAGAACCCACTTCCTTCTTGTGCTGATCAATTAAAAAGATACTAGCGCGATCGGCACTCAGCAAGTCTCCAGCTTTACGAGTGATACGACCCAACATGTCACAAAGAGTACGTACCAAATCCTGTAATGCTTTATCTACCGTGTCTTTTTCAACAGAGAAACAGGAATTAATTTGATTTTCAACTGAATTGAGGGCGACAGAAGATACCGACGTGAGTGATGAGTCTTGTTCCTCCAAGTCAGCCACTTCTCGCCAATCCAGTCCTAATAGCTGGCAAATTTGCAGAAAGTTCAGCCGATTAACTGGCTGACCTTTGAGAAAAAGATTATTAATTACAATAGGTAGCGAGCGACCTAGCTGTTCCGCTAGCTCTTGCTCTTGTCCGTTACTCTTATATCTCCAAGCTTGTTCGACAGCTTGGATATATTTAGGATGCACACTCAATGTTTTTGACATCGACATCATCATACAGGAGTAGCGGAAATCTATTGTAATCGTACAATAACTTTCCCGAAGCTCGCATCAGCCAAGTGACGTAATCTGAATACGATATTTGTCTTAGTACTAGAGTTTTGAGTTAACTCACAGCTTCCCCAGCTCCCAGACGTAGCATGCTACGTCTCTACACCGCTCCCCCAGCTCTGCCTACTTTTGCTTTGCCTCATCCGGAGACTTGGCATCAAAGTAAGCTTCCAACACCTGCTTAACCATTGGTGCTGCTACGGAACCGCCACCGCCACCGGAATGTTCAGCAAAAGCGACCACGACAATCTCAGGTTTATCGAAGGGAGCAAATGCCCCAAACCAAGCGTGAGGCTTGCCCGGTGGCGCTTCTGCTGTGCCACTCTTTCCCGCTATCGGCGGCAGATGAGGCACATTTAACACTTGTCCCGTACCACCAGCCACCACGGCTCGTAATCCCTTACGCAGTGTTTCTATGGTTGAAGGCTTCATCTCCATTGACACCCGCCAATCGCTTAACGCCTCATTCTCCTTACGTAAATGGGGTTTCACTCGATAGCCACCATTCGCCGGCACCGCAAACATGACGGCGACTTGGAGGGGTGTGGCTTGGGTAAATCCCTGACCAATGGACATATTGACGGTATCCCCAACCGTCCATTCCCAGTTAAAGCGCTCCCGCTTCCAAGTATCATCGGCAATCAAACCCGCCGCTTCTTCAGACAACTCAATGCCCGTGGGTTGACCAAATCCATAGTTCCTTGCCCATTTAATCAGCGTCGGTCCACCTACCCCCTTGCCAATTTGACCATGAAACGTATTACTACTCCACGCCATCGCTTGCTGGTATCCCAATGGACCAAAACCGGCACGGTTCCATTCGCCAAAGGCGGTACCCCCAACATTTAGAGCGGCAAAAGTGGGCAATACGGTACCCGGTCCAAATTTCCCCGATTCCATACCTGCTGTTTGGGTCACCACCTTAAACGTACTCGCCGGGGGAAATCCGCGCATCGCCCGATTTACAAAGGGATTTCCTTTCCCTTGCAATTGCTTCCACATATCTGGGGTAATCCGGCTGGAGAAAATATTGGGATCGAATGTGGGACGGCTAACCATGGCTAAAACCGCTCCATTTCTGGGATCAAGAGCAACAATCGCACCCTTTTGATTACCCAATGCGGCTTCGGCGGCTTTTTGGGTCTTTAAATCCAGGGTAATTTGAATATCTTTACCCGATTTTGCCTCCTTCTCACCTAGAATCCGCAGCACTTGACCTGCACCATCAACCTCCACTTGCTGACCCCCCCATTCTCCTCGCAGGGTGGGTTCAAAGGCTTCTTCAACCCCCATCTTCCCCGCCACATCGCCCATGCGATACCCTTCGGCGCGACGTTGTGCGAGTTCTCGATCATTCAGTTCCCCGGTATATCCCAAAACGTGAGCGGCTAAATCCCCATGGGGATAGTCCCTAACGGCTTCAATATCCACCTCGATGCCATCGAGTTGATGGCTATACTCCTGTAGAGCGGTGATTTGGGCAGGTGAAAGCCCCCGTTCAATGCGGATCAGCGAGGGTGAATCAAAGCCAGCCCGTTCGACCCGTTGTTGAATCTCATCTTCGGGAATATCTAACAGTTGGGATAGACGTTGACGGGTTTGGGGCCATTCAGCTTTTTTCTGTGCCACGGGCCACAAGAACACCGAATGAGATAAGCGAGAGCTGGCTAGCACCTTGCCCTTGCGGTCGAAAATATTGCCCCGCACGGGCTGCTTTGGTACTAACCGAATCCGGTTATTTTCAGCCAGTTGTCGGTTACGTTCTCCCTGAACCAACTGTAAGTACGCCAGACGAGACCCCATGGCTCCGACAAGGAACAGACTGACAATCAGCATGACAATGACCGATTGGTAATTTCGTCCAACGGTACGGGGTGTTGTTTGGCGACCTCCGGAATAGGGCTGAATCACGGTCATAGTAAACAGCTTCTCAACTCTCTTCAGTAATTTGTACTTAGTCTAGTGTTGATTGTGACGCTTTTTTCACAGGAGTGGCTGATCTCTCCAGAATTGAGGGGGTGAACCC
Source organism: Coleofasciculus sp. C1-SOL-03 (assembly GCF_040220555.1). Classification (NCBI taxonomy): domain Bacteria; kingdom Bacillati; phylum Cyanobacteriota; class Cyanophyceae; order Coleofasciculales; family Coleofasciculaceae; genus Coleofasciculus; species Coleofasciculus sp. C1-SOL-03. The sequence continues at coordinate 22,839 of NZ_JAVJUO010000072.1, read as the reverse complement.
CATCGCATAAGGTGAAATAATAGCGCATCCAGAGGCAGATGCACTCCGACGCCCCGGTCTGACCAATGGCATGCAGGTTCATGGAGTCGGCGAACCCTGTTCCCGATGTAACCAGCTACGTCTGGACGGGGAGAAACATTCAGCGAGTTAATTCTGGGAAGCCACTCCGCAGAATTAGTAGACAGATAAAATAGACCCAAGTATAAAAAATAAGGATTAACGAATTCACATTGGATCGGGTTTCATTGATTAAATTAGGGCGACTTTGCGCTAGTGAATGAATTATTATGTCTCAACCTTCCGTTAAAGACCAACGCGCTCCGGATACTACGGCTGAACTTGATGTTGAACTCCGCAAGGTTTTCAAGGTTTTCAATGGCGAGACAGCGGTTCGGGGCATTGACCTGAAGATCCGACGGGGAGAATTTTTCAGCATTCTCGGTCCATCGGGTTGCGGTAAAACGACTACCCTGCGCTTAGTGGCAGGATTTGAGTCTCCGTCGGCAGGTGAGGTGTTGATTCAAGGACAACCGATGAATCAAATACCACCTCATCGCCGACCTGTCAATACGGTATTTCAAAGTTATGCTTTATTCAATCACCTAACCGTTGCCGAAAATGTCGCCTTCGGGTTGCGACTGAAAAAGCTCAAGGGGACAGACGTTGAGGAGCGAGTCAAACAAGCCCTCAAACAGGTGAAAATGGACACCTATAGCAATCGATTTCCGGCTCAACTGTCTGGCGGACAACAACAACGAGTCGCCTTAGCACGCGCTTTGGTGAATCGTCCTACGGTTCTATTGTTGGATGAACCCTTGGGTGCGTTAGATTTTAAGCTTCGCAAAGAAATGCAGGTGGAACTCTCTAACTTGCATCAGCAGTTGGGGTTAACGTTTATTATGGTGACTCATGACCAAGAAGAAGCCTTGAGCCTGTCTGATCGGATTGCCGTGATGGAAGGGGGGAAAATCGAACAAGTGGGTAACCCCACGGAAATCTATGAACGCCCCCGCACGCCCTTTGTGGCGGATTTTATTGGTGATACGAATCTGTTTAAGGGTCGTTTGCACGCTGCCGATGCCTCTATGCTACAAATTATCACATCCAGCGGCTTAGAGATGGTTGTGCAGTCCCCTGATGTCCAAGAATGGGTGAGTAACTCCAAGGAAATGGTGGTTAGCGTGCGTCCGGAGAAAATTCGCTTGAGCCTTTCACCACCGAACTCAACGGTGAACTGTTTTGAGGGTCATCTGAAACATGTCATGTATCTGGGAACTCACGTTCACTTGGTCGTGGAACTCCTATCGGGCGATCGCCTGACGGTTATGCTGCCGAATAATGCCATGAACAAGCTACCTGAACCTCATACCTCAGTGTACGCCCGTTGGGCAGCAACCGATTGTATTGCGTTAGAGGAGTAAGCACCATGACACAATCAGGAGTACGGTCGTTTTTAGCGGAATTGGAGTCGCACTGTAACTCAAGTGCGATCGCGACGTTCCTCAATAGTGATGGCGAGTCGTTTGCCATTGACCTGAATCGTCAGGGACATAAGGTAACGTATGGAACGGATTTGGATATCAGGGAACTCTTTGTCGCCAAACTTCTGGGAGGATGTCAACCTCATGGTTCGTTGATCCTACGTTCATTTACGCCAGATATTGACGAATTTACCCAGTTACCCATCAAAGAATTACGTGGCTATGTTCTGCAAGGGACGGGGAATGATCTCGAATTTGAGAAACTCCCCCCTAATATCATGTTTGCCTGTCACAACACCGATGCCGAAACTGGGGAACCTTTGCCCCTAGAACAATCGGTTCGCTATTGCTAAAGTTGTTATTCGTCCTTTGTCATTCGTCCTTCGTCATTTGTCCTTTGTCAATGGATTGGGCAAAAGGATGGTATTGATGTTTGAGCAATGACCAATGAACCATCAACCATGAACAATGTGACCAATGACTAATCAGCCAAGATCCCGAAAACGACCAAACCGCCGTCAGTTTTTACAAGGGGCGGCTTCAACCTTACCCTGGCTAGCGCTATCAGGGTGTGGCTGGAGACTGGCGAATGTGCGTCCGGCGGCGGGGAGTCAAGATGATGCCAATCTGTTATACATTTACACTTGGGCTGGCTATACTGACCAAGATTTGTTAGACCGCTTTGAGCAAGAAACCGGGATCAGAGCGATCGCGGATGTGTTTGATTCTAATGAAGCAATGTTGGCTCGACTACAGGCGGGTGGTGGGGGCGCTTACAGCATCATTTACCCTTCTGAGTATATGGTGCAAAAGATGATTAATATGGGGATGTTGCTAGAACTCGACCAACCCCGCATCGAGGGGATGTATCGGTTGTTTCCCCGGTTTCAGCAAGCCGACTATGATCCAGGGAATCGCCATTCTGTTCCCGTCAGTTGGGGAACTACAGGCTTGGTTTACAATACCCAGCAAGTCCAACCCCCGCCAGAGGATTGGGACTATCTGTGGGTGTATCAACAGCAATTGGCAAAACGGATGACGTTGGTGAATGATGTGCGAGAAGTTATGGGTGCGGCGTTGAAAAAGTTGGGGTATTCTTACAATTCCACCAACGTGGAACACATTCAAGCCGCCTACCAAGCCCTGATGGACTTAAAACCTGCGATCGCATCGTTTACGTCCGATGCTTGGCGTCCCCAGATTCTCAGTGGAGATTTAAAGATTGCCATGTGTTATTCGTCCGATGCCACGGAAATCATGCCAGAAAATGAAGATTTACGCTATGTGCTTCCAGAAAGTGGTTCTTCTCTCTGGATTGATACCCTAGCCATTCCCAAAACCGCTCCCAATGTCGAGGGCGCTTATGCTTGGATTAATTTTATGTTGCAGCCGGATGTCGCCGCACGCATCGTGGAACGCCTCAGTTTTGCCACGCCCAATAAAGCCGCCTATAATCTCTTACCGCCTGACCTGAAAAATGATACCAGTCTATTTCCTCCAGAAGAAGCCCTGGAACGGTGCGAAAATCTGGAACCGTTAGGAGAGGTTGAATCCGTCTATGACCGCTATTGGACGAAATTGACCAGCGCCTAATTATAGCTGTCGTCCTAAAACGACCCCACCTTTTGCCCTCTGTCTCTTTCTAATAAATGCTGACATTTGTCAATAATTCATAATTAATACTTATACCGTGTCTACCGACAAAAAAGTTTCCCCCACCTCCTTACCCAATCCCGCAGCCACAGATAATATGGCTGAACCCTCATTGATCGAAGAACCCACCCGTTCCCGACGCCAGTGGTTAGAACCCTTGGCGTTATTAGGACCGGCGGGACTGTGGCTATTTTTATTGTTGGTTTTACCAACCCTGATCATTTTTGAGTTAAGCTTAGTTCCTGATATTAAACCGGGGGATATTGTCAATCCCTCTGGGCTGGATAACTATCTGCGCGTCTTTGAACCGATCAATCTACAGGTGATGGGGCGATCGCTGTTTTTTGCGGTGGGTACGATGGCGATTTGTCTGGTGTTGGGGTTTCCGGTCGCCTACTGGATTGCTCAGATGGCACCGAAGCGTTGGCAGAATTTACTGTTGTTGGGATTTATCCTACCTAATTTTACCTCCTCCCTGTTGCGCTCTTATGCCTGGATTACGATTCTGCGACCCACCGGGGTACTCAATAGCATCTTAACTTCGATTGGTTTACCTGCATTGGAACTCTTAAATACCAGTTCAGCGGTATTAATTGGTATGGCGTATAGTTATTTACCGTACATGGTATTAATCCTCTATGCGTCTTTAGAGAAATTGGATCAGCGTTTATTGGAAGCGGCGGCGGATTTGGGGGCGAATCCGGTACAAACGTTTTGGAAGGTAACCATACCCCAAACCTTTTCCGGGATTGCAGCGGGTTCGATTCTGGTATTTATTACCGCCTTAGGGGATTTCGTTGATCCGGAGTTATTAGGGGGGGCTTCCAGCATGACCATATCCCGTCTAATTTACAACCAATTTCTGGGCGCAACCCAAAACTGGGGATTTGGTTCAGCGCTGAGTATGGTGTTAATTTTTGCCGTGAGTCTGGCGATCGCGCTTTTGATTAAGTACGGGGATATGGAACCGCAACGGTAGTTTGGAGTTGCACTGTCTTCGCCATAAACGTCAGCATCACAAGAATCTCCCTTCTTCCAGAAGGAAGAGTGTCAAAAAAGACACTTAAAAAGCAGACCGCCCCTGCAATGGTTCAAAAGATCAGGTTTAGGACTTGGATTCAGGAGGGCAAAGCCAGTCTAAAAGTTCAGCCGGAATGTCTTCATAACGTTCTAGCACAAAGTCTATAAAAGCGAGATGACGCAAATCTCGCTTGTTGAGGACGGCGGTAGTTGCGACCTTTTCTAAACCAGCTTGCGACAGTAGACATGGAACGATCGCAGATAAAGGCGATGGTTTCATGATTCACCTGCCATTTGGCGTAGAATTGTTGTGGCGTCATGCCCAGTTGACAGTAGCCGTAAAGCTCAATTAAGGCTCGTTCGCGTTCGGTGATTGGACGGGGATTTCTCATCGGACTTCCTCCACAGGTTCGAGATCGTCTTCCCAAGCCGTATCCGCCACTGTCCACCGGGAACTGGGGGAACGTTGGTCTAGCCAAATCAGGTAACACCATGTCCAAGCACAGTGATGGGGAGCAAAACTGTAGAATCTGCCGATCGCAATCCCCCAGTCTGGTGATTTAAGATTATCTTGGCGATCACTTGTCCATTGCAGTTTGTCTCCGTCTCCAAAACGAGGCGGTTTGACCTGGGGAAAGTTGGCGGGTAGATGAATGGATGGGAAAAGAAATCGCCGGAAGCTGAAGTTGTGCAGTAAATCAGTGTTACCCTGACGTAGGGCATTGAGATAAAGAGCGATCGCGTTTCCGTTTAGGTTGGCGGTTAAGTCTCGGATCAGGATAGCGGCGAGGCTGTCGAGTTCGGATGGGGTGAGGTTCATCCAAGAAGCATCAAAGTCAGCGTCAGAGTAGGTAGAAAGGTGGGTGAACAGAGGCGCGATACGTGCTTCGCACACGCTTCGCGATCGCGAAATCTTCTAACGCTTGTTGATAGCCTTGCTGGTAGGTGAATTCACCAGGGGAACCGTTTGGTTTTAACATGGAAAAAGTCTCCGTTTATGGGGTAGTCACAAGTCGGCAGGAAGCGTCGGAAACTTGGTGCTGGCTTGTGACACATTTAGGTTTGTTAGCGGTTGGATAAATAGACATATCGCTGCTGGTGGATTATGTAGAGTCGGGATAATGCCTCTGGTGTATAGCGTTGGGCTTCAATGCAGATTGATTGCCAGAGGCGATTGAGGGCGTCGAGGTTGGGACAATAGCGTATAAGCGTGCGACAAGCGGCAATCCACTGTTCAATTTGGCGATAACTAACGAAGTAACCGCCGATTCCTTTGATATGTACCCAGAGGACGTTATGCCATTTTTCCCAGTTGAGGATGCGCTCTTGGGGGATGTTTAGGAGTTTGGCGATTTGCCCAAGGGTGATAACGAAGGTTTTGGGGTTGATGCGATGGCGTATGGGTTGCATGGCTTTATTGTTGGTATAGATGCTTTACCGAATTTTTGTGTCAATGCTTATCTACAATATATGCGGTAGAGCATCAATATGTAAATACCCTCCTTGAAATTAGTTTGAGTGTTCTAGTCTTCTTCTATGACGTGAAATCCAACCTGTTCTGCAATCAGGCTTAAATACTTAGATGTAGCGAGAGTCGGCTCATAAGCGCTGTTTTCCCACTGACTAACTGTCGCCTGTCGTACACCAAGCTTTTGTGCAAACTCTGCCTGAGTTAAACCCATGTGGCAACGCAGTGCTTTGATGAGTTGAGCATTCCATAGCACAGTGTCACCCACACGCTGAACTTTAAGTTTTGCTGTAGGTTGGCGGAATGTCACCCGTTGCTGCTCAAAATTCACATCCTCAACCCGATATCCAGCTTCCATCCAAGCCGAAGCTTGCAGTGCGCCTTTGCTGCGATTGCTCCACCATGCCCGTTTTTTCCGTGCTGAGTCGGGTAAGGTGTCATTCATAATTTCCTCAATTTCTGTAAAGGTGAGAATGACTTCATCTTGATTGCTCTGAGATAGAAATGCCCAGAGTGGCTGATACTTACTATCTGGCTTCATGCTGCAAAACCTCTACGCCAATCAACGTTTGTGGGTTGAGTGCTGGTGGGATTTCTTTTTTGGTGCAGTGGGAAAGGGGCATGAAGCTGTTCTAGGGGACAGGTAATCATCTCTAGGATGCCAGAAAATTTGGGAGTGCGATCGCACGAGTGCGGTCAAATTGTCATTAGTAATCGAATCCAGCCTGATCAGCGACTAACATAAGATATTTCGATGTAGCGAGAGTCGGCTCATAAGCGCTGTTTTCCCACTGGCTAACGGTTTGCTGATACACACCAAGCTTTTGGGCAAACTCTGCCGCAGTGCGCCTTTGCTGCGATTGCTCCACCATGCCCGTTTTTTGTGTGCTGAGTCGGGTAAGGTGGCATTCATGAGTTCCTCAATTTCTGCAAAGGTGAGAATGACTTCATCTTGATTACTCTGTTGCAGAAATTCCAGGAGTGGCTGGTACTTACTATCTGGCTTCATGCTGCAAAACCTCTACGCCAATCAACGTCTGTGGGTTGAAATACTGGTGGGATTTCTGGATTGGTGCAGTGGGAAAGGGGCATGAAGCTGTTCTAGGGGACAGGTAATCATCTCTAGGATGCCAGAAAATTGGGGTGTGCGATCGCTCTATCCTGCCAAATTGCCATTAGTAATCGAATCCAGCCTGATCAGCGACTCACATAAGAGGCGAATGTAGGGGCGCAAGGCTTGCGCCCTCACCCCCCCCTATCTATCCTGATGAGAAACGCTATAATCGCTGTCGCAGTTGTTCGACAAAGCTCCGTTCAACCTAAATTGAGCGTTAGCCATGCCTTGGATGAGGGTATCGAGTTCTTCTGGCGGTGGCTTCTTTGTTTGCACCCAAGCCTCAAGAATATCTGGCAAAGTCAGATGGGGTTTAACACATGAACATGAATTACGAAATTCTCGGTCAGCGCCTGCGGCTAGCGCGTGAGCGATCTCGAATAAGTCAAACTGAAGCCGCTCAAGTTATAGATGTCACGGCGGCGGCTCTAAACCAGTATGAGAGCGGGAAGCGTCGGGTGGATGCTCTTACCTTGGAGCGTCTATCTCGGCTTTACGGAGTGCCACTGCGATCGCTGTTTGGCGAAGAAACCGTTCAATCCGACTGGGAAGAAGCATTACGGCTTAATTCTGAAACTATTTCGGCTTCCAGTAAGGCGGGAATTGCCCGTTTGATTGAAAAAATTTATGCTCTAGAGGAACTCTACACTCAAACTGACACTCCTTTTCTTGGCGTTTCTCATCCACCTTTTGCTCCGCTTGCCAATCGCCTCTTACTTGAAACCGAGACGGCGGTGTTAGCGGCTCAAAAGGCTCGATATCACTACAACTTGGGAATGGCTCCTCTAATTAATTTGCGAAGCTTCTTAGAGGCTCAAGGATTAATAATATTTATCCTTCCCTTTGGCAACGAACAAAATGCTATTGCTGGGCTATTTTTGTCTCATCATAAACTGGGAAATATTATTGCTATTAACCAAGCCCATACTGATACTCGTCTCTCTTTTAGCTTGGCTCATGGACTGGCTCATTGTCTCTATCAACATGACCAACCCGCTATTCTTTGTCATTAGGGAGATACCAATCCGTTGGAATGTTTTGCTGAAAAATTTGCTGCCTATTTCCTGATTCCTTCCGCAGCATTGCAGGAACGTTTACATAGTCTGGGCGTCAAACGGGTTAGCCATCCGGCGGAAGTTGTGCATTTAGCCCACTACTTCGGTGTTAGCTATGAAGAAATGTTAATTCGATTGAATTGGGAACATCAACTCGCAGGTTCTCAGGAAGACTTTAAGTCTCCATTAATCAAGCTGGGCGGTTTAAACCGCAGCTACACAGACAAAACCCGCCTTCGCGGGTTATAACAACTATAATTTTCTACTATCTCCCAAAATGTTTATCAAAAAATAGCGGTATTTTTCAAAAAGTATGGGGTTGGATGACTTGTATACTTCAAAAACAGGTGTATCTGCTCTCTTTGTTCCGTGCAGATAATGAGATATAAATGCACATCCACTTTCCTCTTCTGGATCAACCATAATCACATTGCCATAGGGAAAGTGGGAATAAAGATAAAGTTCAAAACTACCGGGCAAACTCGCTGCCCTCAACTCATCTCTCAGGCGACTTAAAGTGACGAGAGACTGACGTATTTTGTTGACTAAGTTTGGCTCTTCTCTATCATTAGCATAGTTTTTAGCTATTTCACTGTCAGGATCGAGAATTAATATTTTGAAGTTTACGCCTCTTTGGAGTAATTCCATTACAGGCTGTTTGCACTCTGAGAAGGGTCTCTGTTCAAAGTAACTGGTAAAACTACTTAAAGCAACGCCGATTTGAACTACCTCTCGTTTCGCTTCTTGAAGAAATGCCACCTTTTGTTGCATTTGTTGCAAAGGTAGCCTCCCAATTTCATAAACTCTAGGTGAGCTAGTTTGAGTTGTGGTCAGCTTTTTTTCTAGAGTATTTTCCAAATCACTGAGGAAGATTTGACGGTCTACTGCTCTGATCGAGCTTTCGTAAATAAAGGGAATGGCTATAGCAGCCGCTAAGAACGTCCCTAAATCTCCGGTGATTTTCCAGAAAGCATCAGTTTTGTCTATGGCAAGTATACGCAACCCTAAACCGATGATAAAGAGAATAATCGCGATCGCACCCTGGTATCGCTTCAGGATACGTTCTAGGGATGCTTTAAACTCATCTGGGGAGGTTCTAGTCATGATTTTTCTGCCTCTGCTTAATATTTCGTTAAACAAACCAGTTCCCGTTTGGGATAACTTGGGGATAACATGGGATTCATAGACAATTTCATTAGTACCCTCTCCACAGTTAGATTGTCATGATGCCTTGTGCTGTTATTCTCACGGCTATTCCTGTCGAATATAAAGCAGTTCGCGCTCACTTGAGCGAGCTTCAGGAAGAAACGCACCCGGAAGGAACTATCTACGAACGCGGAAACTTCTCATCCAATGGTGGCTCATGGCAAGTTGGAATTGTGGAAATGGGTGCAGGCATTGCTGAGGCGGCTGTAGAAACTAAACGAGCCATCGATTATTTCCAGCCGAACGTTATCCTATTCGTTGGGGTAGCAGGTGGACTCAAGGATGTCAAACTTGGTGATGTGGTAGCCGCAACGAAAGTTTATGGGTACGAGTCGGGAAAAGTTGTCGAAACTTTCCAGCCAAGACCTAATGTTAGCCAAGTTAGCTATCCTTTGGAACAGCGAGCTAAGGCTGAGGCTAGAAAGGAAGAATGGTTAGAGAGGATTCAAGGTTCTAGTTCGGACTTGGAACCGGAAGCTTGGGTTGGAGCTATAGCCGCAGGCGACAAAGTAGTGGCTTCAACCCGTTCTCAAGTTTACCAGCAGCTACGTCAAAATTATGGTGATGCGCTATTGGAAATTTGACAGTCCACACAGTTGCTCAACAGTTACAGACTCCAGACAAAATCGCTCGTTTTGTACAACTTCTGGCTAAAGAGTTTGATAAAAACCAGAAATTGCCCCAGGAAACAAAAGTTATTGAATTGATCAAAGAAGTTAAAAATAACGAAAGTGCATTAAATAATTGGTTCTATCAAATCTTGGATTCTCGCGAACAATTGCTAGCTTTGGGATTAAACTTTTTTACAGGTTTGCTTGATGATCAGTTCTTTGCCGCGCTAGAAGAAATTGTAGAAAACGTTTGGCAGAAGCGTGATCCATCCTTACGCGCTCTTGATTACTGCGATTTAGATAATCTCCGCAATTTTTTCAACTTAAATCCGATTAACACAGAGGCTGATCGAGCAAAAGTTGAAGGTTGCTTCCCTCAACAACGCCGAATGTTGTTTAAAGTAGCCTGGTCTAGTCATCGCAGGCAAATCCTTGCTGCACTAGCTACAATAGAAACTCTAGTTCAGAATTCGGCAGCTAATAGGTCTTTTGAACAGGAATTATATGGAACTTCAGCACGATGTGAGCAAATTCGCCTTGTCTTAAGTGAAGCTCTAAGTGATATTGGTTGGATTTCTCCTACTGCCATACAAGACACCTTACGCCATTTAGCCGCAGATGAAGAACTAGAAGTTCAAGCAGTAGCCGCCTACGCAATGGCACGCTGGCGTGACCCAAACTATAGCCGTGAACAGGAACTATTTGAAACGCTTCACAATTGGCAAAATGATCAACGTCTAATTAGCCAATTAAAAAGTATCCTAACTAATCAGGATGAGGAAAAAACGAAGGAGCCACAAGACTATATTCGGGCTACCATTGCTCTAACAGTTAGTTACGCGGCTCTATACGATCCTCCTAATCAACTTCACCCAAAACTGTATGACTTACTCAAAAAGCTATCAGAAGATCCAAATAATTTAGTCCGCGATCGCTTTGGTTACCATACCTTACCTATAGTGGTATCATTGCATCTCGTCCAATTGCGCGATATGCTTCGTGACCTTGCACTGCAACCAAACTTAATTTCAGCAATTAGCGGGAGTTTGGCATTCGCTTACCAACTAAATCCTGAAGAAGTTCTGAGAACGCTAGAATTGTGGAGCAGCGAATGCTCTAAAAGTAAATCCAGCAATTTTACTGGTATAAAAATTACGCGATATAATTTTTTGCTAGGAACTGTAGCATTAGCCTATGGACAAATTCGGTACGATGAAGGGATTAGTACATTTACCTCTAATCAAGCATTTTACCGTTTGCGAAATATCCTTCAACGCGAGCGATATCCTTTCGTCCATAAAGTTGTTTTAATTGCAATTAAATTACTAACCACCCGATACTTTGAGCAAATCGAAGAGCTGTTACAGGATTTAGTTTCTGAGGTCAAATCAAATGAACGTAAAGAAATCGTCTATATACTAGCTGAAACTTATCTAAAACAGCGTGAAAACCTTTCAAATGGGGATGATGAGATTGAAATCAACGGTCATCGCTACTCGATTTGGAGGGATCTCAATCAGCGTCCTCGAACTGCTGTAGAAGAGGCAATGTTTCGTTGGCTAAAGGATAATTCAAAACCTGTGGCTCAACAAGTTGCAGAAGACACAGAAGTGAAGTTTTATGAGGTGCTAGATCAAGAAGAAGAGAAAAAAATTCAGGAGATACAAGACCGACAATCAAAGCAAGAATTGTACTCAAGAGAGAGTTGGGTTGATCCTGTTATTGTTAGTCAATCTAAGTCGGGTTTTTATCTCAACAAGTTAGTGCCATGGTTGGCAACTAAGAATGCAGAACGCTATCGCCCAGCTATCAGCAACCTATTGCCTAAAGCGTTTTGGCATTACCAATTACGTCGGGATATGATGACTTTTGTTCTTCGGAAGTGGAGTCATGTTTCAGATAATGAAGTAAAAACTATTTCAAGTCTTTTGAAATCTGCTTTACGGTGGGCAGCAATCCTTCCTTGGTTACTTGCCGTAGGGGGTGGAAGCTTACTGATGTTGATAATCGTTGTAGCAACGACTATAAAGTCAAATCTGTCTGAGCCTGATATAGTGCAAGCTCCAACTTCTCCAGAGCAACCAAATAACTCAAGAAAACCATCAGAAAATTTACCAGTGAATCCAGGTCAAATAGAAAATCCCTTTTATAAGGAATCTTTTCCAAAAGCTGTATGTGGTGATTCTTTGCCCCAAGACCCAAATGTATATCCGGTAAATTTCTATCCTGTTTACATTGATTACAGCGAGAATAATTTGACTAAGGTCAAGTCAAGTTTTTGTCAAGATGCTCAGAAAAAGACCAGGGAAGCAACAGGTAATCTATCTATACAAGTTGCTTCTTTCGCTACCATTGATCGTGCTGAAGCTTTTAAAGATTTTATGATAGATAATTTTGGTAGTGGAGAAGTTGGAGAACCGAATCAAATAGAGTTCCCAGAGTAATTATGGGACAAGGCGTTTTTGGTTGGTCAGTTGTTTGAAGCTAGCTTGTAATCTTTGTCAGTTGTTGGTGCGATCGCGTATTTGGCGGCGACAGTGGCGAACACTTCACACGGACAACTCCCAATCTTCCAGGCGTAACCCTTCGACACGACTAAATTCGCGGGTATTGTGGGTGACTAGGATTAAGTCGTTGGCAAGAGCAATTGCTGCAATCTGAAGGTCATTCGGACCAATAGGAGTCCCTGAAGCTTCTAGTCGCGCCCGGATACGCCCGTAGACGGCTGCTGCATTGCCATCAAACCGAAGACTGACTAACTCGCTGAAAAACTCCTGATACAACGCCAAATTACTCTCCAGGCGAGTACCTTTATAGGCACCATAATAGAGTTCAGCTTTGACAATATCGCACAGCACGATGTCTTGCCGTGGAATAGTCATCACTTTCTCAACAACTGCTGAATTTCGACGAGTCAGATAGAGAATACAGGTATTCGTATCTAACAGATAAATCACAAAAGTTCCCAAAGCCGCTGCTCATATTCTCCTTGTTCTCCGCGTGTCAATGGTTCCCCTTGCCACTTTCCTGCTGTCTTCTCAAAAAAACCAGGAGACCAGCCTAACTCGTCGGGTGTTTTAGGAATTGATTTTGTGTCAGTTTGGTTAAGTCTTTGGGATTGAATGGCTGCTTCTATAATATGCGTTAACTCGGCTGGCAGTGAGCGCTGGTGTTTCTGAGCTAGCCCCTTCAGTTTTTCAATAACTAGGGGATCTAAAGCTTCACTCGTAACTTGCTCCCGCAGTCTAGCAATCACAACCTCCCTATCCGTTTTTTCGTCAAGGGTAAGCTGTTTAAAACTAACTTCTACTTGGCGAGTAATTTCTTCTAACCACGCTTCATAGTGTTTATCTCGCTTCTCTAATAATTGTAAAGCTTCAACAATTACTTCATAAGCCGTTTGATATTGACCACTTTTAAGCTTTTCTTGAATTAATTGTTCCGCTTCTGGTGTTAGGGTTATATTCATCGCCTCAATATCTCCAGGTTGATTCCATGAAAACTTTGAAACCTTTATCGGTGACTACTGCCTTCATTTTATTAATTCTACCAACTACCAAGACGTACAGTATATCCAAGATAGTGTTGGGCTTCATTCTAGTTCGTTCACTGAACTGCAAATTCCGCTTTCCGGTAATTCCTCCCGTGGGTGGCATAATAATTAATTCTCCAATGCTAGCGTCTGGACTTCCTGAATGCGGACAAAATCACTGTCAGCCGAGACTATGGTTAAACCGTAGCTTATGGCTGTCGCCGCAATCCATAAATCGTTGTCGCTAAAACCCAGTTTCTGAATTGTGGTTTTTCTCGCTTGTTTTTTGTCCTTGGGTCCGAAATGCTGTAATAGTCTCGCTTTAAGTCTACCGTAGCAATCTGAGATATCCTGATCAATTAGATAGATATTGATGTTATCTAAAAAGGGAGAAAATCTCTGATAATTTTCTGCGACTTTTTTAGATCGCTCTATCATAAAAATAAGTTCACCACGAGTAATCGCACTGATACCTACTCCTTGGCTGCTCTTTTCTTGAAGTCTTTGAACGACATCAGGATTGGCGGCGATAATCTGACTACAGTGATTCGTATCCAGCAAATACACGCTTAGAACTCCGCTTCAGTGCGATTGTCGTAAACAGCTTCCAGACATTCATCGAGATCGTCACCAACCCAAGTTCCTACATATTGTAGTAAATCTCCGGCGGTTGAACCACGCCAAACAATGCTCTGATTTGTGGCATCATCGGGGCGTCGTGTCGGCTGTTCAAGCTGAAGTTGTGTCACACCTCTGTCGTAATCCATTTCAAATAAGGTGTCATCTAACCAACTCTTAAATTCTGGGTTATCTGTATACTGGCGATAGGCTTCAGTGTGGTCAAAGATAAAGTCTTGAAAGGCATCTTCTAGCTTTTTCTCAAAGGTAATGCGAGCGTTTTGGCGATCTGAAGAATTCTTGGCATTTTGATACTCTTCATCTTGACTTACTTCTCTGGGTAAGTCTTCTAGTAAAAAATGTTTTTAGACTTTCCCAGTAGGTATTTCGGAACGTGCGGATTTGCACCATAAATTGGTAGTTACGCACAAACGACTTAGCTTTTACTTTAAAGTCGATTTTTTCGTCTTCATCCAAATCTTGCTTGTAAGTTTCGACGCAAGCATTTAGAATTGGGTCAAGTTGTTCGCGATCGACACCTTCAAGAAATCGTGCCATAAATTGGTTAACATTCTCTGGAGAATAAACCTGATAACCATCCAGGGCATCTTGGAGATTATTGAGGCGATCAAGGTCAGTTTCTTCGCTGAGAATTGTGGTTTTGTAGAAGGGAGCAAAGGCAGATTTTATCCCATCAACGGTGTTGACAAAATCAAGAATAAATGTATCAGTTTTACTGGGATAGGCACGATTGAGACGGGACAGAGTTTGAACCGCTTTGACATCGGATAGGGGTTTGTCCACATACAGGGTGTGAAGTAGGGGTTCGTCAAACCCAGTTTGATACTTATTAGCGACGATGAGAAAGCGATACTCATTTTTTCTAAATGCTTCGGGAATAGTATGACCCGGAAAGCCATTCATCGAGTTTTCGTCTTCGATTCTACCATCGACTTCTTTTCGTCCAGAAAAAGCCACAATGGTTCAAGTCGGTTTGATCCAGAGTAAACCGCAGTACAATCAACCTGTCGATACCCGACTCCGTATGAACTTCAAGTGGGTAAGAGCAACAAACCCAAACATAAACGTTTTCAGGCTGATAACTCTTGCCCACCCTAGATCAAATTAGTTTCTGTTAGAACCGCTTACACGCTACCAACCATGGGTTTTTTCGGTAACGATTGACGCAAGCGATCGCCATATAAGGCTAACGCATTCCCCGCCAACAACAGTCCCAGATGTTCCCGGTCATAATCCGCCACCGTTGCAGCATCCTGGACACAACCGTGCAGCACACCATCCCAGTGACCATAATCCCCAGAGAAACAGGCTAAATGCTTGCCAATCTCACCCATCGCCACGGGTAAATACGCCGGACCGGGATCATCAGATTCAAAGGAGGTAAAAATTTGACCCCGTTCAAAATACTCGAAGGGGTCACGGTGACGCAGGTGATAATGTTCATACAAACTGGCATCCTCAATTTTGGTCGGATCATGTGCCGCATTCCACAATAAATCAAACAGGTTTTTCGCCTGAGAGATAATATTGACATTATCCCGACCCCCTTTTTCCTGGATCATCAACTTGGTGAATTCCATCAAAGACGGGCGATAGGGATGTTTGGGGTCAAAGTCGCGAATCCGCTTTTCCCAATGTTCATGGAACGCATGGGCTAAATCCGGTAGCCAACCACACCCGCCTTCTAAAAAGCCAACCCGCAGGCTGGGGAATTGTTCAAACGCCCCATCAAATACCATCCGCGCTAATGCTAACTGTTGCTGGTTGCGCTGGACAAAAATGTGGTTGAGGACAAAGGTTTCTAGATGATCCGCAATGCCGCCTACCATGTAGGAACCGGGTCCACCGTGAATCCCTAAGCCAATATCCAAGTCTACCGCCGCCTGTAAAATCGGGCGGAAGTCAGGATGGCTAATTGCCTTACAGGTGCGGATTTCGGGGAATGCATCGGGGGCTTTGGGATGAGGAATCGGCATATTGGGCGCAACCGCGACGCTAATCATCCCCAGTTCATTGACGCAGCGATACATTTCCTTAACCGCTTCATCCACATCCTGAAGACAAATAACGCCAATGGGTTTGAGGCGATTATCGTACCCTCGGCAATCATCCGCCATGTAATTGTTATAGGCGCGGCAGAGTGCGATCGCAAAGTCTTTATCCAGAATACTCGAAAAGATCAGATTCAGGGTGCCATAGATCACATGGACATCAATCCCCTCTTGATCCATGTGTTCAATCCGCACCCGATTGAACATCGCACCCAACGTGGTATCGGGATGCAGATTGCGAAAGCCACCTTTCCCTAACCCTTGAGGTTGGGGAAACATCCGCAAAAAGTCATTCTTCCCGGTTTCTGGATTGAAGTCGATAATCTTTGCCCGTTGATCACCGAGACTATCAATCACCAAACCGACGCGATCGCGATATTCTGGTTCTAGATAATCCCGCATAATCATCGGATTCTCTAGCTTATGAGCATCCGCATCGATCACTAGCAAGTCTTGATACATTCTCACTCCTCAACTTGTTGATGAAGGCTTAAGTCTTTAATGTTACTAAATGTTACGAGTTCGGGCTATGGGAAAAGAAGGCAGATGGCAGGAGGCAGGAGGCAGGAGGCAGGAGGCAGAAGGCAGAAGGCAGAAGGCAGTAATAAGGATTCAGACACAGAGGATAAGAGAACTTCCCCATCTTCCAGAGGTTCCACCGGAACGTCTCTACTACCCCATCTTCCCCATCTTCCCCATCACCTCACCCCTTCCGAGCGGGGCGCAAGCCAAACCAGTTCTCGAATGACCAAGACAGGGAGGCGAGGATAGTGATACCCGGATATTTGCGAAACGCGGGTTCATTCTTCTCAAAGAACGCATGTCCCCCTAAGGCAAACACTTGGGTGAGGACGACGCAAATCAAGGTTAACCGCCAATCATAGAATAGTAGGACAACGGCTGCGATCGCGAGTAGGTTAGTGAGGTGGTGCAGCCTCTGATTGATCGGATGCCGATGAGAGGCGATGAAATGGGCTTTTGCTTCTTGGAAGTTGTTCAACAATGGGACTCTCCTACAGTGACACTCAACTCAGCCAGCTTAAATTATTGTAGTCATAATACGCGGATGTGCATAAAAATTAGCTATTCCCCGTTTCCTGTTCCCTGGCGGTTTAAGCCGGAGCGTTATCGGTAAAAACAACACTCTCTGGAGACGTTCCACCAGAGGAGTCTCTACAAATCATCTGGAATGGTACTGACTTAAAGACACCCGCCCGGAGTTTAAACTCCGGGCTAAAAGCTCAAGTCCACTAAAGTGGACTAAAACTTTTAATCCGAATGGTACTAACTTAAAGCTGATAGATAGTGCCTAACCTAGGGTATAGCAAGAGTTCCGGCGATTCCAAAAGGCTTAAGTCAGTGCCATTATTCTTGGTCTAGTCAGCTTTAGCTGACTTTCGCTTGGGTTCCTTGGGTTTAAACCCAAGGCTAACTTAAGGCTGGTGGGCAATGCCCACCCTACGGTATATCAATGACATAAACGAATGACTAATTCCACTCCAAAGGATCTAACTTATAATACTGTTTCAATTGCCGATAAAGTGCGGCGTGTTTCCTCACCATTTGCTTAGGTTTTTCAAAGAACGTCTCTGTCGCCACAGCAAAAAATTCAGCCGGGTCAGTTGCACCATATTTATTCATCACTGTTTTTCTACCGCGTCGAGCATCCCGTTGTAATTGCTGATACTCTTGGGTAAAGACCTGCGCCCACGTCCGATAATCCGGCTTAGATTCTAGCTTCGGTACACCGTTAATCATTCCATCAGTTTGATCGAGTTGATGGGCAAATTCATGGAGAACCACGTTATGTCCATCCTGCCAATTCTGGATATCATATTCGATTTGCTGCCAGGATAGAACCAGTTGATCTCGCGTCCACGATTCTCCCAATCTCACTTCATCTCTTTCTTCTACGATATAATCACTGATTCGCTTTGTTGGTTTGACTCGATAGGCGCTGGGATAAACCAGAATTGAAACCAAATTGGGATAATATTCATGGCTATTATTCAGTAAAAGCAGGCAAGCTTGAGTCGCGATCGTCAGTTTAATTTCGTCAGTAATCTGCAATCCTTTACAGCCAATAAACTGTTTTTCCGCTAAGAAAACCGCAATGTAACCCTGGAGTTTTCGCTGTCGGGATTGAGGGAGACGGTGATAAAATGGCAATGTTTGCTCGATAAACGCTTGCCAATGCCGAGGAAACGGTTTATTTCGGATACGGTTACGTCGCCATTTAGTTAGAAGTGGACTGAATAGAACCCAAGCGCAAATCCCAACAATAATTACTAAAACAATAATCGCTTCAACCATATATTTATTTTAAGCTGTAGCCCTCGATTCCAGCACCTCTCCATCCTCCTTTATATCCTTTATCGGTGGGGAATAGGGTGGAAGAAGTAAGCAAGAGGTGAAGTTAACAGATTACTGATAATCCAAGAAATCGTAGAGGATTTCATCCGGTTCATCTTCTATGTCTTCCCAGTCATCAGATACCACCGGATCTGTCAATGGTTGTTTCTGCTGAGTTGTCTGGGTGGGTGAGGAAACGGCTGTTGAGGTATGATTATCTTTGACCTGACTCAACGCTGTGACTTGTTGACTGAGGCGGTCAACTTTTTCGGCGAGGCTATTCAATTGTTCGACAGTAGCATAGCGTTTACTTTCTGCCTCTAGCTGAAAAAATTGAGTCAAGATTTCCACAACCGCCGAATCAATAGAGTCTAGCTGGTTTTGCTCTTGGTAAGTCTTCAGAACTGAATAGAGGGATGAGGGAATAGAAATATGGGAAATATTTTTATTATAATTCATGGTTGTTGTAACTAAAACAATGAGTTAAAATGCCAGTCTATATCTAGATTAATTCTCGGTAACAAATACGAGGTAAACTTATAGGTAAGTAGGTTAGTGGAAAGAAAGCCAACTCGATTAAGTTCTCTAATTCTTCCTCAAACCCTTACATATCTTTTCCTTTTAAACGACCTTGTCTAACTTCAGCTTCTGAACTATCTGCATAAATACTCGCGGTAATCACGCGATTCGTGACCTCCTCTAAATAGGAACGCAACGTTTCATTCAGTTCCTGAAATTCGGGCCACAGGGTTTCGTTAACAAAGCTAACGGGAACACGAGCCATCACTGTGGTATATTTTTGCCGATAATAGCGATAGGGTTCAATCCCGTAGCGACGTAATAAGGCTAAAAATAGCTTCTTTGACCACATATCCGTCAACGTGAATTTGTATTCCACAGGGGGATCAAGCTTTTGCACGTCGCTGAGTTTTTCACGGATACGTTCCAGAGCATTCGCCGCCGCTACTTTTTCCCCTGTCGTGGTTGCACCTGCAAATAAGGCTTCAATGCGTTGTAGTTTTTCAGCCAGCTTTTGTTCTTCTGTCAACATGGTTCCTTCACGGCTTCAAGTCGAGTTGACCTTAGATTGCTAATATATCACTAAGTAGTCGGACTTTCATTAAAGTTAACGGTTGAGATTAGGGAACAGCTCATCTGGCAACAGGCAACAGTAAGGATTTGAGGCTTGTTAACATTTCTTAGTAAGTAGGTGGACACAATTAACGTGAACGGTTGAGATTAGGGAACAGGGAACAGGGAACAGGGAACAGTAAGGGTTTGAGGTTTGTTTACAAAATTAGAGGTTTGATGGTGTCAATAAGCTGTTTGGCATTTAAACCTTCATGTAAATAATGATGAAATCCTGGTAGTGCGAGCATCTTGCTCGCTACCCATTCCCAATTTAAATGCGTGACAGCTTAGATTTAACTGGATAACAGAGGAAACTTTTTTCCCGTACTTAGCAAGTCCGCAAACGCCTCAGCCGATAAGGGCGGACTAAACCAATAGCCTTGGATTTCATCACAGTGATGTCCTTTGAGGAAATTCAATTGACTGAGCGTCTCCACTCCTTCGGCTACAACTTTTAACTTGAGACTACGAGCCATTTGTAAAATTGCTGTAGTAATCGCTTCATCACGGCTATCTTCAGTTAATTGACAGACAAAAGAGCGGTCAATTTTTAAGACATCAAAGGGAAACTTTTTTAACTGACTTAAGGCAGAATAGCCTGTACCAAAATCATCGATAGAAATACGAATCCCTAAAGACTTAAATCGCTTTAATGTCGCGATCGCGGCTTCGGGATTTTGCACTAATGTACTTTCGGTTAGTTCTAATTCTAAATAATGGGGATTCAATCCCGTTTTGTTGAGGATATCCACAACCAAATCCACTAAATTAGACTGATTAAACTGACGAGGTGATAAATTCACAGCAATTCGTAAAGGATAAATTCCCTGATCTTGCCAGACTCGCGCTTGCTGACAGGCTTGTCTGAATACCCATTCCCCCAATGGCACAATTAGTCCAGTTTTTTCGGCTAAGGGAATAAATTCAACGGGCGAAATAATCCCCCGTTGGGGATGATTCCAGCGCACTAAGGCTTCCGCCCCCTCAATCTGTCCGGTGAGCAGATTGACTTTCGGTTGATAATAAAGCTGAAATTCTTGTCGTTCTAAGGCTTGACGCATTTGGGTTTCTAGCTCAAACGCTTCTTGAGATTTTGCGCCAATGGAGGCAATGTAAAACTGATAGCGACGATGTCCCGGTTGTTTGGCTTCTTCTCTGGCGACACTAGCATGTCTAATTAGGGTGTCAAGATCTCGACCATCACGTCCTAAAATGGCGATACCAATGTAGGTAGATAGGAAGATTTGATGGGAGTCTACCTGAAACGGCAAATCAAATGCCTTTAACAAGGTTTCGACAATTTGAATACTCTCAGGTTTGTGATAACTTCGACTCAAGAGAATGATAAAATGATCACTACCGATTTGGGCGATCGCATCCTGCTGTCCTAACTGACGGTGTAAGCGTTCGACAACGGCTTGGAGTAATTGATCACCAATGGCAAGTCCTAGGGTATTGTTGAGTTGGTTGAGTTGTTCAATTTCCAACGACAAGAGATAAATCTGGCGTTTACCCTGATTTCCCGGTTTCTCTAGCTGATTAAAGCGTTTCTGGAGTAACCGACGATTGGGCAGATTGGGATTGATGATAGACTGCTGTTGGCGTAATTTTACCTTTTGTAATCGCGCCGCGATCGCACTGAGGATTTGGGCGCGAGTAAAGGGCTTGGTCACGTAATCATCCGCCCCCAATGTCATACCCTGACGCATATCCGCCTGTTTTGTCTTGGCGGTGAGGAAGATAAAGGGAATCGTCGCCGTTGAGGGGTCTTGTTGCAGGATCTGGAGTACACCATAACCATCCAATCCCGGCATCAGGATATCGCAGATAATCAAATCAGGTTGTTTGGTTTGAGCCAATTTCACCCCTGTGTTACCATTATCGGCACCGAGCGTCTCGAATCCTTCCGCGTTCAGGAGTTTAAGTAGATTCCTGTGAATGGCTTTTTCGTCTTCAATTACTAAAATTGTCGTCATGACTATAGCTCGCTGGATATCTCGCCCAATGGGAGCAAGTTGGAAAACGAGGCGAGTATTATCGCTTTCCTGTTGAACAGGTTAGAAGTTAGGAGGTAGAACCCAATCCTGGTAAAATGCTGGGCTTGTCAAAGCCAGGGGAAATGATGACTTAGATGTTCGTTGATGGTTATGTACAGTATTTTAAAATTAAACAGTTAAAACCCATAGAAATTCATTGATATTTGTTACTATTTTTTCTTTTTGTAGAGAAAATAATGGAGTTTTGATTGTGATTCTTTGATGACCCCAGACGTGGATAGTTGTCGCCGTTTTTAGGGAAAAGGCGCGAGTTCCGATTCTAATCTCTAGTCCCAGTCTGCTGACTCTGGCATTTTATCCTTGGTGTTCGCCCATCAAGGGTAAGCGAACCGTAAACGTCGTACCTACACCAATGTCGCTGGTTACGTCGATTTCACCGTGGTGCAGATCAACACATTGCTTAACAATCGCTAACCCCAATCCCGTCCCCGCGATCGCGCCCACATTGTTTCCCCGATAGAAAAAATCAAACAGGTGGGGTATATCCTCTGAGGGAATACCAATTCCCTGATCCTGAATCTCAAAGCAAGCCTTCTCTCCCTCACGAGTAAGGCGGAATCGAATCGTACCGCCCACGGGAGAATATTTAATCGCATTGGATAGCAAGTTCGACAGGAGTTGGCGCAGTAGTTTTTCATCCACCATTGCGGGTAAACACGTCACTTGACTAACAAAGGCGAGGGTACAGGCTTGATTCTCATCATGGGTTAAATGTTTGAGCGTTAAACCCTGCTGAACGTGAGATACTAACCGTTGACAAAAGTCATGAAGTTCCACAGGGGTGGGAGTAAAGGGGAGTTGTTCCCCATCAGCCGTACCGACAAACTGCATATTTTCCAGCAATTGCAGCATTTGTTGTACCGTTTCCTGAATCAGATGCAACTGTTCCACTTGTTCTGCTTTTGTCCATTGGTAATGTTCCAACAATTCAGCCGTAGACAGAATCGTCGTCAGGGGGGTACGGAATTCATGAGCAGTGATGGATAGAACCTGAGATTTTAAGTCTCCCCGTTGTTTTTCTTGAGCTAAAGCATTAAGAATTTCGGCGTCTGCTGGCTGAGATTTGTCCATTTCTGACTTGAGTTGAGGGTGTTCCGAGAGACTCTCTTGTGGCTGTTGTGCTGACGCTGATGTTGAGGAGGGTGTATGAGTGAGAATTTGCTCAACACCCATCACAATTAAGGATTCAGGAGAAATGTCCAGGCGAGTTGCTATATCCTGCAACTTCACCCAATGGTCATCGGTCAGAGTAATCGCGATCGTTGGCATCTCAGGTTAGTGATTGAGATGCTACCAGTTTAGCTTTGAGGATGGGGGGATGGGGAGATCTCATAAGGGTAGGTTTTTTAAGATTGGGGTGGAGGTAAGACAAGGGAGACAGGTAGACCAGTAGACAAGGAAGAGTGAGAACGAAAAATCGGGCGTTTCGGCTTTTAGAAGTGAGTTTGACCGAACCTAATTTTGTACGG